>NZ_JBSGZO010000216.1:0-14141 GCF_053611045.1 Streptomyces sp. NPDC054841
ACCGACGAGAGCGTCATCGCCGGCGCCAGCACCGTGGTGATCTGCGTGCCCACCCCGCTGTCCGACCACGGCGGCCCCGACCTGGCCATGGTGGAGAGCGCCTGCGCCATGATCGCCCGCCAGCTGCGGGCCGGCACCCTGGTGGTACTCGAGTCGACCACCTACCCCGGCACCACCGACGAGGTGGTCCGCCCCCTCCTGGAGGCGTCCGGGCTCACCGCCGGAACCGATTTCCACCTGGCGTTCTCGCCGGAACGCGTCGACCCCGGCAACAAGATCTACGGAATCCGCAACACCCCCAAGGTGGTGGGCGGTTACACCCTCGCCTGCACCACCGTCGCCGCGGCCTTCTACGGAAAGCTCGTCGACCAGGTCGTGCAGGCCGCGGGCACCCGCGAGGCCGAGATGGCCAAGCTCATCGAGAACACCTACCGGCACGTCAACATCGCCCTGGTCAACGAGATGGCGATCTTCTCCCACGAGCTCGGCATCGACCTGTGGGACTCCATCTCCTGCGCCGCCACCAAGCCCTTCGGCTACCAGGCGTTCCGGCCCGGACCCGGCGTCGGCGGCCACTGCATCCCGATCGACCCCAACTACCTGGCCCACAAGGTCCGCACCCTCGGCTACCCCTTCCGGATGGTCGAGCTGGCCCAGGAGATCAACACCCGGATGCCCCGCTACGTCGTCGAGCGGGCGCAGCAGCTCTTGGACCGCAGCGGCACCACCCTCAGCGGCGCCCGCGTCCTGCTGCTCGGCGTGACCTACAAGGCGGACATCGCCGACCAGCGCGAGACCTCCGCCCGCGACGTCGCCCGCAGACTGCGTACCCTCGGCGCCGAAGTCACCTACCACGACCCCTACGTCCACGGCTGGGAGGTCGACGGCACCGCGGTGACCGAGGACCCGGATCTCACCACCGCCCTGGACCGGACCAACCTGGCGATCCTCCTCCAGCGGCACACGGCGTTCGACATGGACGAGATCGAGGGCCGCGCCCCGCTGCTCCTCGACACCCGCGGCACTGCACGCCCGCGGCCGCACGTCGCCCGTCTGTAGGGCCCGTCAGCAGAACCCGCCGGTGATGCCCGGATGCGAGACCCCTTCCCCACCTCGATCATTTCTCAGGAGTACTTCTTCATGTGCGGTATCGCAGGATGGGCCGACTTCGCGCGCCCTGTCGACCAGGACGTCGCGCGTACCATGACGGCCACCATGGCCCGCCGCGGCCCCGACGCGGGAGGCGTCTGGACCGGGCAGCACGTCGCCCTCGGCCACCGGCGGCTCTCGGTCATCGACCTGGAGGGCGGCTGCCAGCCCATGGTCGCCGACGAGGCCCCCGGCTCCCGCGCCGCCCTGACCTACAGCGGCGAAACCTACAACTTCCAGGAACTCCGCGCCCAACTGGTCTCGCTCGGCCACCACTTCACCACCCGCAGCGACACCGAGGTCGTGCTGCGCGCCTACCTCCAGTGGGGCCCCGCCCTCGCCGCCCACCTCGAAGGCATCTACGCCTTCGCGGTCTGGGACATGGACCGCGAGGAACTTCTCCTGGTCCGCGACCGTATGGGCGTCAAGCCGCTGTATTACGCCCAGACGCCGTCGGGTGTGCTGTTCGGGTCCGAACCCAAGGCGATCCTCGCCCACCCTGAGTTCAAGGCCGTGCTCGATGCCGACGGGCTGCGGGACATCTTGTCGGTGGCCAAGGTGCCCGGGCACGCGATCTTCCGCGGCATGCGGGAGGTCCCGGCCGGCTGCACGGTGCGGGTGAACCGGGCGGGCCTCACCGAGGAGCGCTACTGGCAGCTCACGGTCGCCGACCACACCGACACCCTCGACCTGACCATCGGCACGGTACGCGAACTGCTCGAGAGTGCCGTCGAGCAGCAGATGGTCTCCGATGTGCCGCTGTGCACGCTGCTCTCCGGCGGCCTGGACTCCAGCTCGCTTACCGCGCTCGCCGACCGGGTCTCCCGCCGAAAGGGCCTGGGGCGGATCCGTTCCTGCTCGGTTAGCGACCCAGACCTCGACGGCACGGCGGGCGAGGGCGCCAACGAGGACCATGTCTACGCCCGGCTGCTGGCCGAACACGTCGGGTCACTCCACAGCGAGCTGCCCCTGAAGGCCCCCGACCTGCTCGACCCGGAGCTCAGGGCGTCGGTCCTGAAGGCGTATGACCTGCCGATTGCCAAGGGTGACGAACACGCCTCCCTGCACATGCTGTTCGGGATCGTGCGCGGGCACTCCACCGTCGCCCTCTCCGGGGAGTGCGGCGACGAGGTGTTTGGCGGATACCGATGGCAGCGCGACCCCGATGCAGTGTTCTCGCCCACCTTCCCCTGGGTGCACGAAGGCCGCCACAACTACCAGGGCAACGACGTCGTCCTCTCCCCGGACCTGCTCGCCAAGCTCGACCTTGACACCTACGAACGCGACTGCCACAGCGCCGCCGTCGCCGAGATCTCGGCCGGTGACCACCTCGACGACCCGGCCGAGGCCCGCTACCGGGAGGTCACCTACCTCGCCCTCACCCGCCACGCCCAGGTGCTCTTCGACCGCAAGGACCGCATGAGCATGGCCTGCGGCCTGGAGGTCCGGGTGCCGTTCGCCGACCACCGCCTGGTGGAGTACACCTTCAACGTCCCCTGGGCCATGAAGAGCTTCGACGGCCGGGAGAAGAGCCTGCTCCGCGCCGCCATGAAGGACCTCCTCCCCGAAGCGGTCGCCCAGCGCGTCAAGACCCCCTACCCCTCCATCCGCGCCGACGCCTACAACCGCACCCTGCGCGAACGTCTCGCCGACGTCGTCCGCGGCGGCACCAGCCCGCTCGACCCGTTCCTCGCACCCCGCCTCGGCGCGCGGATCCGCGACCACGGCGCCGCCGCCCTGAGGCAGGGCATGAGCCGGGCCGCCCTGGAGACCACGCTGCAGCTCGACCACTGGTTGCGCACGTACGACGTGGACATCGTCCTCTGAGCCGGTCGAGTCCATTGACTGGCCCTCTCGACGCGAACGACGCGACGGTCCGCATCGCTGGGGGCTGCTTCAGGCAGACGGTACTTGTGCTGCGCTGGTTCATCTTCGGCTCCCGCCTGTCCCCACTCGCCCGTGACAACGTGTCAGCGATCACGCAATTCCATGATCGCTGACAACAACGCGCCGCTACGAGGCCCCCGGGGCTTCCCCGGCCGACCTGGTTGAGGGCCCGCGTCAGCTCGCGGTTGGCCCCCGCGGGCCGCCTCCAGGTCGGCCTGGCTGTCTTCAAGGCGGCCCGCGAGTTCGACAGCCTGCTGTACCAGGTGCAGTGCGCCGCCCCGTTGGCTGCAGCGCACTGGGCGTGGCCGCTGAGAGCATGAAGGGCCCCGGCCTGCGACGGGGGGACGCCGGCCGGGGCCGCTCGGAGCCCGGGGGTGACTCCACCTGCTCTACGGGGAAGGGCGGCCCGTCCGTCGCGACGAAGCCGACAATTTCTGAGCCGGAAGAAGAGCTCCGGCCCGCGGCGCCCGCTCATCCGGCGTGGGGCCGGTGATGAGGCTGACGAGGGCCAGGGCGGGCCGTGGCACGTCATCCGCGCTGGGTCAACGCCTCCTGGGGCGCTGTGTTCTCGGGGGTGGGTGCCTTCCGGATCGGCGTGATCGTCTGAAGGGCCCACTCCAGCGGCCCGCGCCTGAGCGAAGTGCCGCGGAAGGCATACGCCCAGATGACACACCCCACCAGCGAGACCCCGCAGAAGGCACCCAGGGCCGGCCAACCGTGCTGCGGTTGCAGCTCGGCCCGCGCGAGGACGTGAATGGCGTACACCGACAGGCCCATCGTCCCGACGACGGCCAGCGGACGCAGGAGCAGTTCGAGCACGTGAAGGCGGCAGGCGGCGACTGCGAGGCCGATGAGGAGCCAGCCGACGCCGATGTTGGCGATGGTCTCGAAGGGCGTCTGACTGTAGGGATCGTCGACCAGCAGCCAGGCCCAGGAGGTGCTGGGTATCGCCCCGGCCTGTCGGGCAAGCACGGCCTGTACCGGATCGGGGGCGTTCATCGCGAAGGCGTGACTGTGGGCTATGGCATCCAGCAACGCCGCGCGCCCGCCGGCCGGCCCAAGAGCCAGCGCGGACAGCCCATGCCCGGCCAGGACGGACAGTGCTCCCCAGCCGATGAGCCGACGGGCTGTTCCGGGCCGGGTCAGGTTCGCCACCCGGCCCAGCGCCATGCCGACGATGACGTAAGGAAAGTAGGTGAGCCAGGGGTAGGCGCCGGACACCAACAGCGTGTCGAGCGCCTCACTGAATCCGGACCAGGTGGTGACCGCATCGAATCCGGGGTAGCCGCCGCGTCCGGCGGCGCGGTGTCCCAAGTACGGCCCCAGCGAGTACGACAGGACCGGACCCAGCACCACGGAGATTGCCGCGACCGCGATGAGTGCGCGGGTGCGCAGACGGGCCAGCGGTTCCGCTGTCAGGAAGTACACGGCGAAGAACGTCAGGATCACCGCAATCCCCGACCTGAGCTCCGTCAACGCCATGCCGAGCACGGCGAGTACGGCGCAGCGTACGAGGGTGGCGCGCAGCGTGCCGGTCAGCGGTGGACGTGGCTTGGTGCCGCCCCGGGAAAGGGTCAGCGAAAGTCCCGCAATCAAGGTGAAGACGGCGGGCGCGCGTCCATCGAAGGCGACCAGCAGATAGCCTGCGCCCTCGGGCTTCGCCGGGGGTCCGATGTGCGCGGCGAACATGGCGAACACGGCGATGGCGCGGGCCGAGTCCACGCTGAGCAGCCGCCTGTTGGCCGAGGTTGCTGTACGTTCCTGCATTCTTGCTGCGAGCTCCCGCGTCTGTTCGTATCAACGGGCGGCCGTTCAGGGACGGTCTGCGACCGATGCCCACTGAATGTCTGTGCGCCCATGCGGTCCCTAGGAGGACGAGTCGGCTGTCCAGGTTGCCTGGTATTACAGCCGGAGTTCTTGGTGTCGATGGTGATGCGCGGTCGGGCCCATTCGTGCAGGGGGCGCCGTACCGCGGGCCGAGCCGCAAACAGGGCCCGCTCGGTACGGGGGTTCCACTGATTCTCGTGCCCTGGGGCCTGCCGACCCAGGGACGCACCGCACGCGCCACCTGCGTCGGCCGGATACGGACACGCGCATCCGGCGGGAGGTGCCTCGCGCGGCTTCGAGGTACGTTCAGTGACAAAGCGGGCGGCGGCGCCGCCTGGCCTCCTGAGGAGACCGGGGTGATGGAATGCCACAAGAGGCCTTGACCCGCCGGCCTGACGGCGCTGTCAGGTGGGCGGTCGCGGCGTCCGTCGATCCCGCCACGGGACCCGGTGCGGGGCGTGTCGTCCCGGCGGACCGGCACGCCGCCTCCGTAGCGACGGCACTCTGTGGGTTGTGGCCGCAGCCGCAAGCAAGCACCCGCGCCCCGAACCCGCGCAGCACCCGAGCATGACCGGACATCACCCCACCGATGCCGGCGGTCCGAGCAATCCGCACGAACTGGAGCCGCAGCAGGCGGCGTTCGGCGAGGCCCGATGGCCGATGGCCGGAGCCGTCATCGTCGCCATGGCGCTGACCCTGCTGATGCCCGACGACCTGCGCCTGGGACCCCGCTGGCTGCTCCCGTTCGTCGAAGGACTGCTCTTGGTGACGCTGATCGCGGGCGACCCAGGCCGGATCAGCCGCCGCTCGGCCGCCCTGCGCGCAGTATCGATCGCCCTGGTCGGCGCGCTGGCCGTCAGCGCCATCTGGTCGACCGTCCGGTTGGTCGACGACCTCATCCACGGCGGGACCGAGACGAATTCCGCCACCGGCCTGCTGCAGGCCGGCGGCGTCGTCTGGGCCTCCACCGTCCTCGCCTTCTCCCTGATGTACTTCGAACTCGACAGTGGCGGAGCTGCCGCCCGGGCCCACCACATGCCCACCACCCCCGAACTCGCCTTCCCCCAGCAGCTCAATTCCGACCTGAACGCCACGCACTGGCGCCCCCGATACGTCGACTACCTCTACCTCGGGCTCACCAATTCCACCGCCTTCAGCCCCACCGACGTCATGCCACTGGCTCCGTGGGCCAAGATCGCCATGGCCGTCCAGTCCCTCATCTCCCTGCTCATCCTCGGACTCGTGATCGCCCGAGCCGTGAACGTCCTCGCCTGAGAACCAGCCCCCGCAACCACCGGGGGCCTCTCGCGTCCAGGCCCCATTCGGCTGAGCAATGGCCGGCCGAGGTGCGGCGGGCTCCGGACAGGGTAATGCTAATTAGGTAAGGCTTACCTATCCCGCGTCGGGGTCAGTCCCTGTGCAGTTCCACCTGGATCGTCATGTCTGAATCGCAGATCGCTCTGCTGGGAGCCATTGCCGGGTTCACCATCTTCCTCGGCCTGCCCGTCGGCCGCCTGCGCAGGCCCGTCCCGCGCCTGAGCGCCGCCCTCAACGCCGTCGCCGTCGGCATCCTGCTGTTCCTGTTCTGGGACGTCCTCAGCGAGGGATGGGAGCCGACCGACGCCGCACTGAGTGATCGGCACTGGGGAGCAGCGGCCATCGGTGGCTCGGTGCTCATCGCCGGTCTCGCTGTCGGTCTGTGCGGCCTCGTGTACTACGACCTATGGATTTCTCGGCGCAAGGCATCCGCCGTGGCTTCGTCCGACGGACCTGGAGCGGCAGCCACCACCGAACTGACGGCCAAGGCCCACTCGCGAGCTGCCGGCCTCGCCTTCATGATCGCCATCGGTATCGGCCTGCACAATTTCGCGGAAGGCCTGGCCATCGGCAACTCCGCGGCGCAGGGCAAGATCTCGCTGGCAATCCTGCTGGTCATCGGTTTCGGCCTGCACAACGCAACCGAAGGCTTCGGAATCGTCGCCCCGCTGGCCGCCGAGGGGGAGCGGCCCTCTTGGGGGACCCTCGCGCTGCTCGGCCTGATCGGCGGCGGTCCCACCTTCGTGGGCACCCTGGTCGGCCGGCAGGTGGTCAACGAAACCCTCAGCGTTGCCTTCATGGGCCTGGCCGCCGGGTCCATCCTCTACGTGATCATCGAGCTGCTCGCCGTCGTTCGCCGGGCCGCCATGAAGGAACTCACCGCCTGGATGATTCTGCTGGGCCTGCTGCTGGGCTTCGCCACCGACGCCGTGGTCACCGTCGCCGGAGTGTGAACCCCGGGGCTCAGCCCTCCGGCTGCTCGATCAACTGGGCCAGATAGAGCGCTTCACCGAGCTTCTCGATCAGCTCGAGCTGGGTGTCGAGGTAGTCGATGTGGTGTTCCTCGTCGGCAAGAATCGACTCGAAGAGGTTCGCCGAGGTTATGTCGCCCTTGGCCCGCATGACGTCGATGCCGCGCCTCAGCCGGTCGATCGCCTCGACCTCGACCTCTCGGTCCGCCTGGAACATCTCCGTGACCGTCTGGCCCACCCGGACGTGGAAAAGTCGCTGGTAGTTCGGCAGGCCGTCCAGCACGAGGATCCGGTCGGTCAGGACCTCCGCGTGGTTCATCTCCTCGAACGACTCCCGCCGGGTGTGGGCGGCAAGCCTGGTCCAGCCGAAGTTCTCCTGCATCTTGTGGTGCAGGAAGTACTGATTGATCGCGGTCAGCTCGGCGGTCAGCTGCTCGTTGAGGAACTCCAGGACCTCGGGGTCACCCTGCATCGCTCGCGCCTCCCTGCTCCTGGCCGGGCGGGCACGACGACGCGCCGCACCGGCGGCTGCTGTCTACGGACATCGTTTCACCGGACCGGTCCCACTGCCAGGGAAGACGGGCTCACCTCGGGTGCCGGGGTGATCATGCGGGCCGAGTCACCTCAGGTGAGCGCTGTGTGAGTGGGGGTGGTCATCACCCGCGGGTCACCCGCGCGTCACACGCGGGCGGGCGGGTGCGGTTGCAGCCATGCAGCCATGCGTGCGTATCCGGGCCCGTCGTAGCAGCCTGGATTGCTGATACGCATACGAGGTGCACGCATCCCCCTTTACCGGGGGTACCGGGCCTACCTACCATGAACTCTCTTGTAAAAAAGGCAAGTTGACACGAGTTCACTTGTGCAGACCTTGTGCTCGAACGCAAGATCCCTCTAACGTGCTCGGCGTTCGGATAAGTCGAACACCGCGTGCCCGGACCGCCGAATCCTGCCCCCGGCGCACGCGGCAGCACATCACCACACCGCCTGGCAGGAGCGGGGGACCCACTTGCGCCGTACGGGACATCGCGTACCCGGGCGGCTTGGGGTGAAGCCGTGAGAACCACGGCCGGGCGACTCTCCAGCCCGAACCCGACAGCTCACCTCGTAGGCGTTCGGAGTACGGAGCCACCTTGATATCTGCAGTCGGACGAGATCGCGCCCCACGCCCCCGGATCACCACCCGGCAGCTCGTCAGCCGCGCCTCCGCCGTCGGGTCGACCCACGCGCTGCCGGTCATCGGAACCGGCACCGCCCATGCTGCGGTGCGACCTCAGCCGTAGACCCAGTCATCCGTACGAGTGCAGCGGCCGGTGGCCGGCAGTACCTCCCCCCGGCGGCGTGCTCGGCGAGAACGTACTCGCCGCCCACTCGGCGAGCCCGGATATCTGCGGCTGTCGTCGCGGCCGGAAAGGACGCTGTCGGTGGCTGCGCGCCGCCCCCCGATCGCTGTCGGTGACTGCGCGCCGCCCGCCTGATCGCTGTCGACGATCCGACCGCTGTCTTCCGACCGGGACGACGCATGACCACATGGCCGCATGCCACAAGCCATTCAGCACCCCTGCCCGATGAGCCGGCAGAGCCTGCCGCCCGTCCGGCACGCAAGAGGAGACGTGATGAAACCGTTCGCATTGAACTACGCCCGCCCGGCCTCGGCCCCGCCCGCCGTGATTCCCTACGCCTATGACCCCACGCGTCAGCTGAACGTCCTGCCCGATGGGCGCCCGGCCATCAGCGACCGCGACCTGCTGCTGGCGTACGGCACCACCACGTCCACCGCCGGTTCCCAAACGCACTTCGACGACTGACGGCCCCCATGACCGTGCTCGTACTGACCTGCGTCGAGGACGTGACCGCGGACATGGTGGTGTCCGCCCTGGACGATGCGGGCATCCCGGTCGTACGTCTGGACCCCGCCGACCTCCCGGGCCAGGCCGCCCTGTCCGCCGAGTACGTGCGGGGCGACTTCGACGGACATCTGTCGGCCGGGGGTCGTGTGGTGGGGATGAGCGGACTGCGCTCGATATGGGTACGCCGGCCCGGCCGTCCGGCAGCGCGCGCCGCCCATCAGTCCGCATGGCTCACCGCCGAGGCCGAACAGGCCCTGTACGGAACGCTGAACTGCACGGGCGTGCGCTGGATGAACCATCCGGTCGCCGCCGCGCAAGCCCGCTGGAAACCCTGGCAGCTGCGCGTCGCCCACCGCAGCGGCTTCGCGGTACCCCCCACGCTGATCACCAGCTTTCCGCAGGTTGCACGCGAGTTCGCCGCCCAGTACCCGGACCTCGTCGTGAAGCCGGTTTCGGGAACGCATCCCAGCGACCCGCCGCTGGCACTACCCACCACCCCCGTCGAGCCGGACGCCGACTTCACCGGAGTGACCGCCGGCCCCACGCTCCTGCAGCAGCGTGTGCCCAAGCGCGCGGACATCCGGCTGACCTGTGTGGGGGACGAACTGTTCGCCGCACGGAGGGCGTCCGACCCCGACGAGGTGGACTGGCGTTTCGTCGACGACGGCGGTGTCTGGGTCCCGGCCGAGGTGCCCACCCGCATCGCGGAGGCCATCTGCGCCTACATGTCGCTCGCCCAGCTCGCCTACGGCGCCTTCGACTTCGCTGAGGACGATGACGGCACCTGGTGGTTCCTGGAGTGCAATCAGGGCGGGCAGTTCGGCTTCGTACAACTGGAGACCGGTCAGCCCATCGCCGAGGCTGTCGCATCCTGGCTGGCTTCGAGCACCGCGGTGTGAGCTGGTCGTCGAAGAGGTCCTCAGCCGCACGCAGGCGTGGCCCGGGCCGCTCGGGGACGGCGAAGCCGCAGGCGGCCGGCAGCATCGAAGCCGACGGGGCTGTCCGGGGGTTCGCCGCGGACAGCCCCTGCCGGGTGCGAGAGGCGATCACTCAGTGGCAGTTGGTGGTGCCGCTGTCGCTGTAGGTCTTGCCCGCCTCGGGCACGAACTGCCAGTCGTAGCTGTTGGCGTGCAGGGTGAACTTGAGCACACCAAAGGTGTCACTGTTGCGGGCCTGGCTGTTGGGCTGGATGGTGCCGAAGCTGTAGTGCCCGACACCGCCCATGCCGGCGACGAAGTGCCGGATGCCGCGGGTGTTGTCGAGCTGACCGCTCGGGTTCATGGGAGCGAACCGCTCGTACTGGTGGTTGTGGCCCGTGGCGATCACCTCGGCGTTGTAGTCGTACAGCGCCTGGACGAGAGGTCCGGTCGAGGTGTCCGGGGCATGGTTGGCGCCCGAGGTGAACCGCGGCTTGTGCCAGTAGGCGATGGTGCACTGCTTGCTGCTGGCGGCCAGGTCGGAACGCAGCCACTGCTCCTGCGCCGAGCCGACGGACATGCTCACCTCGGAGTTCAGCGAGACCACGTGCCAGTTGCCCAGGTCGTAGGAGTAGTACCCCCGCCCGGACGGGCCGGCGTTGGCGCCGAAGTAGTTGTAGTACCCCGTGGCTCCCGACGTGTGGTAGTCGTGGTTGCCCGGCGAGGGGCGGGTGCGGGCCTTGTGCCGCCCCCAGGCCGGCTCGTAGTAGCTGGTGAACTGCGAAGCCGTGCCGTCCGGGTAGACGTTGTCGCCGGTGGTGTACACCGTGCCGGAGATGCCGTCGAGCAGATTGGCGGTCGCGGAGTCGCCCGAGCCGGAGGAGGCGATGTCGCCCGCGCCGACCAGCACCGGGTCGCCCGAGGGCGGGGTGGGCGTGGGGGTGGGCGAGGGGCCGCTGCCGGTGGTGATCACCAGCTGCGGGGCGTCGGCGCCACTCTCCCGCGAGTCGTAGTAGGCGCCGTCGGAGCTGGGGGAGGTCGCGCCGATGCCGAAGGTGCCGTTGCCGGACACCAGCGAGGTCACGTCGATCTCGTACCAGGTGTCCTTGGCCACCGAGCCGAGGCTGCCCAGCGTCGCGCCGTCGATGGCGGGTTTGTTGTTCCAGGTCGTGCCGGTCTCCGACCACGTGGTGCTGGTCATCGACTTGAAGGTGCCGCCGTTGCTGCTGCCGCTGTTGCCACTGATGGTGCGGATCCGCAGCTTGGCGCCGGTCACCGGCTGGGTGAGGCCGCTGACGGTGAACTTCAGGAACGACTGGCGCACGGGCGAGTTGTCGACCACGAACTGGGTCGAGGTGCCGTAGTTGGTGGACGGGGTGCTGTCCTGTACGTAGGTGTCGGCGACCGGGGTGAACGTGTTCGTGGCCGCGGTGGCCGCAGGGGCGGACGTGAGCAAGGCTGCGATGGCGGCGGTCGTCAGTGCGACTGCTCCTCCCGCCATCCCGGCTGTCCGGAAGCGGATGCCCATCAGGTGTTCCCTTCTGAGGTGAGGGCTGTGCAGGGCAATGAGGGAACCTAGGGACCCTCCGGAGCCATCACCACCGCGATTGCATGAACGCCGGGCGTGCTGTGAGTGAGGTCTCGTCGCGCCCGCTCACCTGTTCTGACGACCCGTGAGTACGCCACCGGCTGTTCATCGACCGCATGTCTGCCCGCCGACTGCCGTGCGTGGTTCACACGCCGCCGGCACCGGACGATGGGCCGGCGTCATCACCATGGAGTGCCGCTGCGCACGAAGGCTCCGTGGGCGTCCGTCGTCGTGGCGGCGGCCCCCCCCACCCGCTCGTCCCGCTCGTCCCGCTCAAGCCGCAGGAGGTGCGCAATCGCGTGTACCTGTCGACAATCGGCCGGTCCAGGGCGGCCGGCAAGGCAGGCGAGCCCGGCAGGCGCCGACTGCCCGCGATCAGCGCCAACGTCTTCGCGCTCGGCACCGTAAGCCTGGTCACCGACATCTCCGCGGAGATGGTCACCGCGGTCCTGCCCCTCTACCTGGTGCTCGGCCTGCAACTGAGCCCGGCGGCCTACGGAGTGATCGACGGGGTCTACACCGGCGCCACGGCGCTGCTGCGGATCGTCGGCGGGTACGTCGCCGACCGGGTGCGCAGCCGCAAGGCGGTGGCGGGCGTCGGTTACGCGCTCTCGGCCGTGGCCAAGCTGGGCCTGCTCGCGGCAGGCCGGTCGGTCGCCGCCGTCGGGTTGGTGATCGCCGTCGACCGGACCGGAAAAGGACTGCGCACGGCGCCCCGGGACGCGCTGATCACGCTGTCGACACCACCGGAAGCCCTCGGCCGGGCCTTCGGCGTGCACCGGGCGATGGACAGCTTCGGCGCCTTCCTCGGCCCGCTGGTGGCACTGGCGGTCCTCGCCACCGCGGGCCAGTCCTTCGACGCGGTCTTCGTCACCAGCTTCTGCGTCGCCGTCCTCGGCGTCGTGCTGCTCGTGCTGTTCGTACGCGACCGGCGCGACCCGCGGCCCGAGGCCGGGACCGTCTCACCGCGCGGCGCCGTGTCGATGCTGCGGGCCGCGCCGGTCCGCCGCCTCGTACTCGCCGCTTGCCTGCTCGGTCTCGCCACCGTCGGCGACGGCTTCGTCTACCTGCTCCTGCAGCGACGCGAAGAGCTGAGCGCAGGCTGGTTCCCGCTGCTCGCGGTCGGCACCAACCTCGGCTATCTGCTCCTCGCCGCCCCCATCGGCGCCCTGGCCGACCGGGTCGGCAGGCTGCCCGTCATGCTGGGCGGCTACACCGCGCTGATCGCCGTCTACCTGTTGCTGTTCGGTCCACTCGGCGGGTGGCCGCTGATCGTCCTGACGCTCGGCCTCTACGGCATCTTCTACGCCGCCACCGACGGCGTACTCATGGCGCTGGCAGGCCCGCTGCTGCCCGAACGGCTGCGCACCACCGGCATCGCCGTCGTCCAGACCGGCCAAGCACTGGCCTACCTCGTCTCCTCGGTCCTGTTCGGGATGGCGTGGCAGGCGTGGGGTCCGGTGACCGCCAGCAGGGTGGCAGCCGCAGGCGTCGTTCTGGCGATCGTCGCCACCGCCGTGCTGCTCACTCGCCGACACGGCGCCGTCATCCAGGAGGAATCCAGTTGAGCGCCCTGACCCGGCGGACCCGGATCGTGGTCGCCATCGCCATCGCCACCGCCGCGGTGCTCGCCGCCGTCGCCATCGGCTACATCCGGCTGGCCGCCGACCGGTCGGCCACGGCCGGTGCCGGCGCCGACCGGGTCACCACCAGCGCGGACCGCGCGACGCTGGCTCCCGGCCGACGCCTGCTGGTGGTCGGCGACCGCCGTCTCGTCACCGTCTCCCGGGACGACCCGAGCGGCCCGAGGACGGTCGCCCCGCTGGAGTGCGTCCGCGTCTATGCCGCGGCAGGCACCGGCGTCTGTGTCCGTCCCGACTCCCCGTGGTCCTACCGCCTCGTCGTCCTCGACCAGGAGCTCCGTGAGAAGCGCGCGTTCCCGGTCCCCGGTCTGCCCAACCGGGCCCGGGTGTCGGCCAGTGGCCGCATGGTGGCATGGACGACCTTCGTCGGGGGCGACTCCTACAACAGCGGCGGCTTCTCCACCCGTGCCGGCATCCTCGACACCCGCACCGGCGTGCTCGTCAGCACACTGGAGACGTTCGCGGTGACCAGAGAGGGGCGGCCCCACCAGGCCGCCGACGTCAACTTCTGGGGCGTCACCTTCGCCGCCGACGACAACCGGTTCTACGCGACCATGTCCACGGCCGGCCGCCGGTACCTGGTCGAGGGCGACTTCGCCGCCAGAACCGTCCGCACGCTCAAGGAGAACGTGGAGTGCCCGTCGTTGTCACCGGACGGCACCCGAATCGCGTTCAAGGAGGCCATCGGCGCCGATCCCACCCGCGGCTGGCGACTGTCCGTGCTCGAACGGGCCTCGATGCGGGTGACGCACCTGGCCGAGACCCGCAGCATCGACGACCAGGCAGCCTGGCTCGACGACGCCACGCTCGCCTACACGGTGCGGGACAGCAGCGGCGACCCCGATGTCTGGTCCGTGCCGGCTGACGGGTCCGGCGCACCTCGCCTGCTGGTACCCGACTCCGAATCCCCGGCCGCACTGGGCTGACGGGATCGCGCGGCGGGGACCCGCCGGATCGGACGGCGTCGTGTGCCGCCCCCGGCCTACCGGGGGCGG
>NZ_JBSGZO010000217.1:0-14087 GCF_053611045.1 Streptomyces sp. NPDC054841
TTGTCGTCAGTCGCCAATGTCCCCCGTAGCCCTTCGGGCACGGGAGGTACCCCCACCGCAGTGGCTCCCTCCTCCGCCTTGCATCTGCACGCGCCGGACCCCGCTCGCCCCGCGGCGGTAGCCGCAGATGTCGCTGCCGGCCTGATCCAAACGACAGGCCCTAAGCCTGCGCAGCTCCCGTGACCTCTGCGAGGTAGGCGTTGGTCTTCTCGGGCTCGTAGAAGAAGTTCTCGAAGTCGGCCGGGTTGTCGAAGCCGTTCGCGAACCGGTCGGCGACCGGCTGGAGCTCGCCCGCCGCGCCGATCAGGTTGAGGACGTGCTCCGGCGGGACGCCGAGCATCGCGTTGGTCCACTTGGTGACGTGCTGGGCGGTGTCCCAGTAACGGTCGAAGGTGGACTGCATCCATTCCTCGTCGAACGGCTTGTCACCGTGCTCGGTGATCGACGCGAGGTAGGAAGCCGCGCACTTGGAGGCCGAGTTGGAGCCCTGTCCGGTGATCGGGTCGTTGGCGACGACGACGTCCGCGACACCGAGAACGAGACCGCCGCCCGGGAGCCGGCCGATCGGGTTGCGCACGGTCGGTGCGTACCGGCCGGCAAGGGTGCCGTTGGCGTCCGTCAGCTCGACCTTCGTGGCGCGGGCGTACTCCCACGGCGTGAACTTCTCCATCAGCTCCAGCGTGAGCGACAGATGCTCGGCCGGGTCCTTGACGCCCTGGAAGGCATCGAGCGGACCGCCCGGGACGCCCTCCCAGAAGAGGATGTCGGCGCGGCCCGACGTGGTGAGGGTCGGCATGACGAAGAGCTCGCCGACGCCCGGCACCAGGTTGCAGCGGACCGCGTCGTAGTCGGGGTGCTCGGGGCGCGGGCCGAGGCCGTGGACGTAGGAGACGGCGAGGGCGCGCTGCGGCTCGGTGTACGGGGAGCGGGAGGCGTCACGGCCGAACATGGAGACCAGCTCGCCCTTGCCGGCGGAGACCAGCACCAGGTCGTACGTGCGGGAGAAGTAGTCCAGGTCGGAGACGGCGGCACCGTGGATGACGAGCTGGCCGCCGCGCTGCGCGAAGGTCTCCATCCAGCCGGCCATCTTGACGCGCTGGTCGACGGACTGGGCGTAGCCGTCGAGCTTGCCGACCCAGTCGATCACGCGCTGCGACTCCGGGCCGGCGACGGAGACGCCGAGGCCCTCGATCTTGGGAGCCTGGGACTCCCAGAAGTTGATCTGGAGGTCGCGCTCGTGCTGGAGCGCCGTGTCGAACATGCACTGCGTGGACATGACACGGCCGGACCGGATCTCGTCCGCCGTGCGGTTGGACATGAGAGTGACTTCGTACCCGTGCGCCTGCAGGCCGAGGGCGAGCTGGAGCCCGGACTGACCGGCGCCGACTATGAGGATCTTCCGCATGACGGGTCTCTTTCGTTGATCAGGACTGC
This sequence comes from Streptomyces sp. NPDC054841, assembly GCF_053611045.1. Lineage (NCBI taxonomy): Bacteria > Bacillati > Actinomycetota > Actinomycetes > Kitasatosporales > Streptomycetaceae > Streptomyces > Streptomyces sp. NPDC054841. The sequence goes on from NZ_JBSGZO010000217.1 coordinate 1,435, forward strand.
CTGGGGACGGGACTCGGGAGCCGGGACTATTCGGGCGTGACGTCGAGCGCATGGCCCACGACCGCGAGCAGCGACTCGATCACCGTGATCCGCTTGCGTGCGTCCATGATCACAACCGGGACGTGCGGCGGTACGGAGAGTGCCTCCCGTACGTCCTCGGCCTCGTAGGCCGGTGTCCCCTCGAAGTGGTTGACGGCGACGACGTACGGCAGTCCGCAGCTCTCGAAGTAGTCGAGCGCGGGGAAGCAGTCCTTCAGCCGACGGGTGTCGGCCAGAACGACCGCGCCGATCGCGCCGCGCACCAGGTCGTCCCACATGAACCAGAAACGCTGCTGACCCGGTGTGCCGAACACGTACAGCACGAGGTCGTCGTCGAGGGTGATCCGTCCGAAGTCCATCGCGACGGTCGTGGTGAGCTTGCCCGGCGTCGCGGTGAGATCGTCGGTCTCCTCGCTCGCCTGCGTCATCAGCGCCTCGGTCTGCAGCGGCGTGATCTCGGAGACCGACCCGACGAAGGTCGTCTTGCCGACACCGAAACCGCCCGCGACCACGATCTTGGTGGCGATCGGTGCGCGGGTGCGGTCGTTCTGCCAGGCCTGTACGTTCTCGTCCTCCGCGACGGCGGGGAGGTCAGAGACGGCGGAGTCCACTCAGCACCCTTTCGAGCAGCGCACGGTCGGGCCGGCCGTCGCCGTGCCCGGTTCCGTACACACGTACCTTTCCTTGGTCCGCCAGGTCGCTGAGGAGCACCCGGACGACGCCCAGGGGCATCTTCAGCAGCGCCGAGATCTCGGCGACGGTACGCATACGGCGGCAGAGCTCGACGATCGCCCGCATCTCCGGCATGACACGGGAGACGAGGTTTCCGTTCGTCAGCTCCATGCGCTCGTCGACCGCTTCGAGCGCGGCGACGAACGTCTCGACGAGGAGGACATGGCCGAAGCGGGTGCGGCCGCCGGTGAGCGAGTACGGGCGGACCCGGGCGGGGCGTTTGCCCTCGCCGCGCACGGGGAGCCGGGGGGCGGGCTGTGCGGCGGACGTCACTGGGTGCTCTCCATCGATTTGCGCAGCTCACTGCGGAGTTCGGGGGTGAGTACGTGTCCGGCGCGGCCGACGAAGAGCGCCATGTGGTACGCGACGACGCTCATGTCGCAGTCGGGGGTGGCGTGCACACCGAGCAGCGAGCCGTCGCTGATCGACATGACGAAGACGCTGCCTTCCTCCATCGCGACCATGGTCTGCTTGATGCCGCCGCCGTCCATCAGCTTGGCCGCGCCGATGGTGAGGCTGGCGATGCCGGAGACGATGGTGGCGAGGTCGGCACTGGAGCCGCGCGGGCCGTCCTGCCGCCGTGAGACGGTCGGACCGGTGTTCTGCGCGGGGTCCGACGACAGCAGCAGGAGTCCGTCGGACGAGACGACGGCGACGGAACGGACTCCTGGTGCCTCCTCCACGAGGTTGCCCAACAGCCAGTGAAGATTACGGGCTTCGCTGCTCAGCCCGAATATGCCGGTCGCAGTCAATGGCGTGCCTCCTCGACGGTGTCCCCCGATTCCTCGCTCTGTGCCTTCTGTTCCTTGATGTGCTGCGTCGTCTGCGTGGCCTCGGCCAGCTCCGCCTCCACGTCGCGGCGCCCGTCCTTGGCTCCCTGGTGGAAGCCGCCGAGCCGGCGGCGCAGAGCCTCCGCGTCGACGGACGTGGCGCGCTCCTTGGGCGCGCCGGCGGGCGCGACGACCTTGGGGGTGCGCTTGGGCAGCCCCTTGTCGGTGACCGGCTCCTCGGCATCGCCGCCGTCGGCGACGCGCTCGTGGGCGTCGGGCTCCGGCGAGGGGTGCGGCAGGCGGACCTGGAGAGTGGTCTCGGGGCCGGGCGCGGGAGCGGGGGCCGCCGAGAGCTCGGGCTGGGACTCGGGCTGGGACTCGGGCCGGGCCTGCGGCTCGTCGGCCCCGGCCTGTGGCTCGGCGGCTTCGCCCTCGGACGCGGCCGCCGACTCGACCTCTGCCTCTGCCTCGACCGCCGGCTCTGCCTCTGCCTCTGCCTCTGCCTCGACCGCCGGCTCTGCCTCGGCCTCTGCCTTAGCCTCCGGCTCTGCCTCGACCTCGACCTCTGGCTCTGCCTCGGCCTCCGGCTGCAGCTCGGCCTCCGCCTGTCGGACCGCCTCCTCCGCCGCCGCCACCAGCGGGTCGCGGGCGGCCGATCGGCCCGGGAGGGCGTTGGAGTTGGCCTCCGCGACCGAGCCCGGCAGGTTCTGCGTGGGGGCGGCGCCCGGAACGGGCGACGTCTGCGGGGCCGCGGTCGGCGACCCGGTGGGCAGCAGAGCCTGCGGAAGGACGACGACCGCGGCGACGCCGCCCTGCTTCTGCTCGCGCAGCTGGACGCGTACGCCGTGGCGGCGGGCCAGCAGCGCAGTCACCCGAAGCCCCAGGCCCTCCCCCTCGACGTCGAGGTCGGTGTCGGTGCCTTCGGGGTGCGGGTCGGCGAGCCTGGCGTTCAGCTCTTCGAGCCGTGCGGAGGCCATCCCGATGCCCTCGTCCTGCACGGAGAGCATCACCTCGCCGCTCTCCAGCAGCCAGCCGGAGAGCTGGACCTGCGCGTCCGGCGGCGAGAAGGACGTGGCGTTCTCCAGCAGCTCGGCGACGAGATGGCTCAGGTCGTCCGCGGCGAACCCGGCGATGTGGGCGTGCGGCGGCAGGGACTGGATGGTGACGCGCTCGTACCGCTCGATCTCGCTGACGGCGGCGCGCATGACGTCGACGAGCGGCACCGGGCCCGCGTGGCCGTGCCCGTGCTCGGAGCCGGCGAGCACCAGAAGGTTCTCGCTGTGACGGCGCATGACCGTGGCCATGTGGTCGAGCTTGAAGAGGGTGGCGAGCCGGTCCGGGTCCTGCTCGCGCTCCTCCAGGTTCTCGATGACGCCGAGCTGCCGCTCGACGAGGCCGAGGGTGCGCAGGGCAAGGTTGACGAAGGTGTGGCTGACGGTGCGCCGCAGCTTCTCCAACTGCTCGGTGACCTCGGCGGTGCGCTCCTGGAGTTCCGCGCGCTGTGCGGCCAGCTCCTCGCGGGCGGCGGTCAGCTCGCCTCGGTCGGCGTCCAGCCGCTGCGTCCGGGTGCCGAGGTCGAGCAGCTTGCCGTGCAGGGTGTTGAGGGACCGTACGACCTGGGCGAACTCGTCGTTGCGGCCCGTGAAGCGCATGGGCTCCTCGGCCTCGGGCGCGGCGGCGAGCCGGGCCGCGCCGATGCGCAGCACGGCGAGCGGGCGGGTGAGGGTGCGGGCGACGGCCGCGGAGATGCCGATGGCGACGAGCAGACAGCCGCCGACCAGCGCGATGCGCAGCTCCAGTGCGGTGACGTCGTCGTCGCGGAGCTGCTCCAGCCGCTCGACCTGGGTGGCGGCGAGCGAGGACTCGACACCCCGCATCTGCTCGATCCGGGCGGAGAGCGAGGACTCGAGCTTCTCGCGGTTGGACTTGCGGTCCTTCGGGGAGAGCTCGGGCTGGTCGGTGAGGCGCGCGAGGTAGGCCTCGGCGGTCTTGACGTCGGGACCGGTGACGGTGGCGGTGAGACGGCTCCGGGCCTCGCTGCTCGCGGCCTGGTCGAAGTCGGCGAGCGCGGCGAGTTCGCGGACGCGGGCCTGCTGGGCGGCGGCGCTGAGGACGTTACGGGCGGCCTCGGCCTTCTCGTCGTCCTCGTCCTCGACGGGCAGTCCGGTGACCGGGTCGACGGACGGGCCGTCGTTCGCCGGGCCGGGCACGGAGAGCGCGGCGAGCAGCAGCCCGCGGGCGGCGGAGGCCTGCTCGACGGCGAGGCCGAGGGCGGTGGGCCCGCGTGTCCCGTCGGCGGCGCGGGCCGGGGTCTTCTCGGCGAGCTCGTCGGCCAGCGCGTGCAGTCCGGTGATGATCTCGGTGTACGCCTTGTACGCCTCCAGGGCGTTGCCCTTGCCGGTCAGCGCGGTGCGCCGGACGGACGGCACGGTGGCGAGGTCTCGGCCCAGGTCGGTGTGACCGGACAGGACGTTGCCGCGGATCTCGTCGATCTGGCGGTCGACGCGGGCGCTGCGGCTGCCGGAGATCTTGCGGCGGTTCTTCTGCTCGCCCTTCTGTTCCTCGCGGCCGGCCGCGATGTACGCGGTGACCTCGTCGCGTTCGTCGGCGAGGGAGTGGGCGAGGGTGACCGCCTGCAGGTTGAGCTCGGCGAGCGTGACGAGTCCTTGGGACTCCGTCAGCTCGTTGGAGGCGATGAGGATCGCCGGGGCGCCCGCGGCGATGACGGTGAGGGAGACGGCCGCGACACCGGCGACGAGCCGGCGGCGTACGCGCACGGAACGTCCGCCGGGGACGAGTGAGGGGTCGGAGGCAGCACGCGCCTCATGCGAAGGCGCGGAGTGCGCTGAAGGCAGTGAGGCCGCCGAGGGCTCGGAAGACGCAGACCGCGTGGAAGGTTCGGAAAGCCCTGAACCGGAAGGCTCTGAGCCGGAAAGCCCTGAGTTCGAAGGCTCTGAGGGCGCCGGGGGCGCAAGAGGTGCCGATGACCCCGAAGACGCCGTACCGCCCATGCCGCCCTTGCCCCGAGGCCGCTTCTTCTGCACCGGTGCTCGCATTCTTGACTCGTCCACCCTTGAAGCAGAGGTGATGGCCGGTCATCACGAGAGTCCCCCACCCCTGGCACGGCCTACGACCATTCCAGCGCTTTTGGGAGGGAGACACGCATCGGCCGCTCCGCCACACGAACGAGTGAACATTACTCAGGAGTTGGCGAACAACTCCTTCGCCCGCACCTCTCCCGCCCCCGCCGAGCGTCGGTTGGACCTTCCGCGCGGGCTTTGGCAGGATGCGCGCCCGCAGCCAGCCGGAGTCGGCCATTCCCCCGAAAGGCCGCTGGTCGGATGGGTAGTACAGGACAATTTGACGTTCTGGCGGGCTTCGTGAAGGACTCGTGCGAGGTGATGCAGACTGAGGATCATGCGCTTCGAACTCGTCAGCGTGCCCGGCGCCCCCGAACGCCCCGACGAAGACTGGGCTTCCGTCGCCCTCCCGGCCTCGGGCCAGGGCGGATCCCTGGTCGTCCTGGACGGGGTGACCCCTCCCGAAGGGGACGTCGGTTGTGAGCACGGGGTGCCGTGGTTCACCGCGCGCCTCGGCGGAGCACTGATCGAACTGTCCGGTTCACGGCGGGATATACCCCTGCCCGAGATTCTCGCGCTGTCCATCCGACGCACCGCGGACGCCCACCGCGAAAGCTGTGACCTTTCTCACGTGCGCACGCCTCAGGCGACGGTGGTCGTCGCGCGGTGGGACGAGGAGTCGGTCGAGCATCTCGTGCTCTCCGATTCGACGCTGCTGCTGGAGTCGCCGGACGGCGTCGTCCGGGCCGTGCTGGACGACCGGCTGGACCGGATCCCGCGCGAGGTACTGCGCTCGCTCAGCGCCACCGATGCCCTGCGCAACCAGGAGGGTGGCTTCTTCACGGCGGCCGCGGACCCCGAGGTGGCGGAGCGCGCGGTGACGGGACGCACCCCGCGCTCGGAGGTACGGGCGATGGCGGCGCTCACGGACGGGGCGTCCCGCTGGACCGACCTCTTCGAGGAGGGCGGCTGGGTGGACCTGATGGGTCTGCTGCACAAGGAAGGGCCGCACGGGCTGATCTCGCGGGTGCGGGCACTGGAGGAAGCGGACGCGACGCGGGGCGGGAGCCTGCGCTGGAAGACGCACGACGACGCGACGGCGGTCTACGCGGAGCTGTAGTCGCGCGTCACGGCGGGCGCCCGCAGGAGGGCGCCGACAGGTGGGCGCCCACGGATTGTCCGTGCCCCCGGGCGTGTGCCCGCGCACGGTCGGCCTCGGCGAAGCTGTCGGCGGGCCCGCGACGGTCAGCCTTCCGCTCGCATGTTGAGCTGGTGCAGCAGCCGGGCCAGTTCGGCGACCTCGCCACGGTCCCAGTCGGCCAGCTTCCGTACGTACCGGTCGCGGCGGGCGTTGCGCACGCTGCGGAAGCGGGCCAGCCCCTCGTCGGTGAGCCGCACGAGCGAGGCGCGCCCGTCGGCCGGATCGGGCTCCCGGGCGACGAGGCCGAGCTGCTCCAGCGCGTGGAGCTGACGGCTCATGGTCGCCTTGCCGACGCCGAAGTACGCGGCCAGGTCGGTCGCGCGCTGCGGGCCCGACTCCTCCAGCCGTACGAGCAGTCCGTACGCGGCGGGCTCCAGCTCCGGGTGGACCTCGCGGGCCATCTCCCCGGACGACGCACGGGCGCGGCGCAGGAAGACGGCCAACTCGCGCTCCAGGGCCAGGAACTCATGGAACTCGTGGTCCACACCATTCCCACCCTTCGGGTCGGCTTCACTCCCCGTACCGCTTCCGTGCACGTCAGCACCCCTCGCGCGCTTTCTCCGTCGATGAAAGTTTCCTTCTGCGGCTGCCGTTGTCGCAGCTCGCCCAGTATTTCGCAGGCGTATACCAACGGCAGAGACCGGCCCCTCTTCCGCCGGTGGATTCCCGGTCCTTAGCTTCATTTATGGCATGTCCACACCATGTCGGTACCCCCACCGAGGCCTTTCGGAGGCACGCAATGTCCGTGCACAGATCCGGAACGACCAGAACCGAACGGGCCACCACCCGCTGGACCGTGGCAGGCATCCTGCTCGCGGTCCTGGCCCTCCTCCTCACCCTCCCCGGCGCGGCTTCCGCCGCGGACGCGCCGGCCCGCGGCTCGGCCCGTATGGGCATGGGCGTCGTCGCGCACGACGGCCAGGGCGGTCTGCCCCGCGACAGCCGCGCGGTCCAGACCGAAGGCGTCGACGTCTCCAGCCACCAGGGCAACGTCAACTGGTCCTCGCTCTGGAGCAGCGGCGTGAAGTGGGCCTACGTCAAGGCCACCGAGGGCACGTACTACGAGAACCCCTACTTCGCGCAGCAGTACAACGGCTCGTACAACGTCGGCATGATCCGCGGCGCGTACCACTTCGCCACCCCGGACACCACGACCGGCACCGCCCAGGCGGACTTCTTCGTCGACAACGGCGGCGGCTGGTCCCGCGACGGCAAGACCCTCCCGGGAGTGCTGGACATCGAGTGGAACCCGTACGGCGCGTCCTGCTACGGCAAGTCCCGGTCCGCGATGGTCACCTGGATCCGCGACTTCCTGAACCGCTACAAGTCCCGTACCGGCCGTGACGCCGTCATCTACACGACGACCAGCTGGTGGACCGAGTGCACCGGCAACTACAGCGGCTTCGGCGCGACCAACCCCCTCTGGATCGCCCGCTACAACACCACCCCGGGCACGCTCCCGGCGGGCTGGGCCTACTACACGATGTGGCAGTACACCTCGACGGGCCCGCTCGTCGGCGACCACGACAAGTTCAATGGAGCGCTCGACCGGGTGGCGGCCCTCGCCAACGGCTGACCCGCGACCCCTGCCGGGGGTCCGGGGGTCGCCCCCCGGAAAATGCAGCAATGGAGCGCTCGACCGAGTGGCGGCCCTCGCCAACGGCTGACCCGCAGCGTGGCTCTCGCCAACGGCTGATCTCGCATCCGACGCGACAGAACCCCCGGCGCGGTCAGGCCGCGCCGGGGATCCCTGTCACCTCATGCGGTCAGCCGCAGAGGCCCGCCGGGCGGGTGCGGGTGACCAGGTCGGTCCAGCCGGTCGTGCCGTCGATCCAGACGACCTGCCTGCCGGAGACCGCGGCCGGGGAGAGCTGTTCACCGCGGTTGCAGGAGACGCGCTCCTGACGGCTGCCGTCCGTGGTCAGCTGCCAGAGCTTCGGCAGCGTCTCGTTGCGCCACTGCGTGTCGGGCAGCTGGCTGTTGACGGTGACCGCGTCCTCGGAGACGGTCAGGTCGAAGGCGATCAGCGCGCGGGGCTTGGCCTCGGCGCTGATGTCGTACGCGCCGCTGCCGTCGAGGGAGGCGCGGCGTACCCCCATGCGGCCGTCGTCGTTCAGGTTCTCGTCGGTCAGCCAGAAGACATGGCTGCCGTTGAGGCCCGTCTGGCCGATGCCCTGCGGGTCGCCGAGCTGCTCGGTCAGTTTCTTCGTCCCGGCCTTGAGGTCGTAGACCTCGACGCCGAGCTTGTACTCGGTGGCGCCCGGGTACAGCTTGGCGTACGCGAGCTTGCCGTGCGCGATCGACGGCAGGGCGGTGCCGAGGAGGAAGCTGCCACCGTCCACCAGCGTGGGCCCGCGGTCGCCGGGCCGCAGGAAGGCGACGTGGCGGTCACCGAAGATGCCGTACGTCTCGAAGGCCACGACGCCGTTCTCGACCCGGAGCCCCGCGATGTCGCTGTTCGACGTGTACAGCTTCTTGATGGGTCCGCCCGCGAGCGGACGGGACAGGATGTCCAGACTGGTGGTGCCGTACGCGGCCCAGACGACGGTCTTGCCGTCCGTCGCCGGGTAGACGTGGTAGCGCCCGTCGTTCGGGCTCACGAGCTTCGGCGTGCCCTTGCCGTCCGCTCGGCCCGCGTAGACGGAGTACGGCTCGGAGCCGTCGTCGTTGGACCTGGAGACGGTCCACCAGCCGCCGCCCGCCTGGACGCCCGTGCCGGCGATGTTGAGCTTGCCGAAGAGCTGGTCGGAGTCGACGCCGAGGGCGTCCTCCCAGCCCGGCACGATGCCGTGGGCGTTGAACGACCGCTTCACGGCAGTCAGCTGCTGTGCCTCGACACCCAGGTCCTTGGCCGCGGCGAGCACCGCGTTGCGGCCCTCGGTGAAGCCGTCGAGCGGGGTCATGTACTCGGACAGCGCCTTGTACACGATCCGGTCGGCGAGCTCGCCGCCCAGGTCCTGGCGCATGTCCCACAGCGCGCCGGAGAAGATGGTGGAGTTCAGGTGGACGCCGCCGCTGTCGGTGCCGTAGGTCACGCCGAGGAAGTTCTTGGCGGTGGTGGCGCCGTCGTCGAGGTTGCGGAAGGCGCAGTCGCGCGGTGCCTTCGTACGGCACAGGTCCTCGCCGATCAGGCCGGCGTTCGGGTCGTCCATGGACTGCCCGGACGCGGTGACGTCGATCGCGTTGCCGAAGTAGTCGGCGAGGGCCTCGTTGAGGGCGCCGGACTGGCCGGCGTAGACGAGGTTCGCGGTGTTCTCGACGACACCGTGGGTCATCTCGTGGCCGACGACGTCGAGGTCGGCGGAGAGCGGCTTGAACTCGTCGTCGCCCGATCCGTACACCATCTTCTGGCCGTCCCAGAAGGCGTTGACGAAGGAGCCGCCGAACAGGGTCACGCCGACGAGCGAGTTGACGGCGGTGCCGCGGCCGTCGAGCCCGTTCCTGCCGTGGTTCTCCTTGTAGTAGTCGTAGACCTGGCCCGCCGCCCAGTGCGCGTCGACCGCGCCGGTGTCGGTGGCGCCCTTGCCGAAGTCCGCCGTCGCGGAGCCGAACACCTTGATGCCGGCGGGCCATTGGCCGACGGCGTCGTTCACGTCGACGTTCGAGGCGTCCCACGTGCTGAGCGTGTTCCTGCTGCTGTCGGCCATCCGCGCGTAGTCGGTCATGACGTACTGGCCGCGGGAGGCGTCGAGGTAGAGATCCAGGCCGACCTTGTTGCCGTTCAGCCGCACACCGCTGCCCGTGGTGCCGGGGTGGGCGGCCGGCTCGTCCGCCGCGGCCCTCGCCGAGGCCTTCCCGGCGGCGGCGTTCGGTGCGGTGCCGGGGGTGCCCGTCGCGGCCTTCGGCCCGGTCAGGGTCCTGAGGCCGCTGTACTGCAGCACCGGGTAGCCGGACCGGGCGTCGACGTAGACCTGCTGCAGCACCGGCTCGCCGGTTGCGGGGTTCGTGCCGCGTACGGTCACGTGGTACGCGAGCACGCCCTCGCCCCGCGGGATGACGACGAGTCCGCCCGCGGTGCCGCTGAGCGCCTTCGCCTTCGCAGACTTCTGGCCTTCCTCGCGCACGGCGTCGGCCTTGGTCAGCTGCCCGCCGCCGAGCCGCCGGGCGGTGGCGGCGACCGCGCGCCGCACCGCCACGTCCTTGGCGACGGAGGGCTCCGTGCCGGTCGTCAGACCGGTGAAGTACTTGCCGGAGGTGCCGGTGACGACGCGCTTGCCGCCCGTGCTCTCCATCCGTACGACGTACTGGCCGCCGAGCACGGGGATCCCCCGGTGCTTCTGCTGGAGCCGTACGGTCTCGTCCGCGCCGCGCTTCAGTGTCCCGAGCGGGGCGAGGTCGCGCCGCGGCTCGGCGATGCGGTAGCGGCTCTCCTTGGCGGCGAGGTGGCCGCGGGCCGCGTCCGCCGGGGCCGCCTTGGCGTCCACGGCCTCGCGCAGGCCGTCGACCAGGGCGGGAGTCGCCGTGTCATCCCCCGGAACGACCTGGACGGGCGGTGCCGGCGGCGGGGTCGCCGCCTGGGCCGGAACCGCGGTGATCAGGAGGCCCGCAGCGGCCAGGAGCGCGGCGGGACCGGCCCCCCTGGACATCCCCCCGGACAAGCCGGATCTCGGTCCTCCATGGTTCTTGCTGGGCTTGCGCACAGTACGTACCCCTCCCACGTGCTTGGTCAGAGCCGGTTCAGGTGGTCATGGCCATGCAACCTGTGGGGTGCCAACCGATCAATGAGCCAGGTGCGTTGACAAGTGGACATGCACACTTGTGTGTTCCGTGAAGAGGGAGTGAGAATTCCCCGCATGATCGAGGGGGAGTTGCACACCCTCGGCCTGGGGGCGGTCGAGGAACGCGCGTATGAGGCCCTGTTCAAGGAGCACGCAGCGGGGGCCGAGGAGTTGGCGCGGCAGCTGAAGCTGCCGCAGCACCAACTGCAGGCGGCTCTCGACCGGCTGGTCGAGCACGGGCTCGCACTGCCGCCGCGCGCCTGCGGCGCACTGCCCCGCCCGGCCGCTCCGGCCGCCGCGATCCGTACGCTCATTCACCGCCGTCAGGCCGAACTGCATATGAAATCGGCCGAACTGGAGCGATTACGGATGACCGCCGACCAGCTCGCGGGCCGGCTGGTGTCGAGGGCGCCGACCGCGCCCGGAGGCGGCATCGAGCTGGTCACGGGGCAGCGGGCGATCGGGGAACGGGCCGATGACCTGCTGGCCTCGGCGGAGCGGGAGGTGGTCATCCTGGACCGGCCGCCGTACGTCAAGGGGCAGCGGGGCGACGGCAGTCCGGGGTCGCACGGGCTCGACATCGAGGGCCTGCTGGACCGTGGGGTGGTGGTGCGTACGGTCCTCGACCGGGACGGCCTGTCGACGCCGGAACGGATGCGTTCGCTGACCGCGCTGGTGGAGCAGGGCCTGCGGGCCCGGATCGCGCCGTCCGTACCGACCAAACTGATCGCGGTCGACCGGCGGATCGCCCTCCTGCCGCCGAGCGACGCGGCCGATCCACGGGCGTCCGCGCTGGTGGTCGGTGAGGGCCTGCTCGGCAACGCGCTGGTGCCGCTCTTCGAGACCGTATGGGACCGGGCCACTCCGCTGGGCGGCTCCGGCGGGCCGCTGCCGACGGCGCAGAAGGAGCTGCTGGCGCTGCTCGCGGCCGGGCTCAAGGACGAGGCGATCGCCCGTCGGCTGGGGGTGCATGTGCACACGGCCCGGCGTCGGATCACGCGGCTGCTGGAGTCGCTGGGCGCGGAGACGCGCTTCCAGGCGGGAGCGCAGGCGACCCTGCGGGGGTGGCTCGACATGTGAGTGAGTAAGGATGGTGAGCATGCAGGGAAGCGAGGGAAACGTGGGGTGTATGCGCTGGAAGAGGCCCGTTCTGTGGTCCGCCGTCGCTGTGCTGACGGCGGCCGCGGCGTGTGTGGGGCCTACGGCTACGCACTCCGCGGCACCCCTCATGCCCGCCAAACCCCGCCCCCGGGCCAAGGGGCCCGATCCGCAGACCTCGGCCGTGCCGTCCGACGGGCTCCGCTCGGTCGGTGTGCTGCTCGACGACAAGGACCACTGGTGCACGGCGAGCGTCGTCGACAGCCCGCGGGGCAATGTCGTCGCCACGGCCGCGCACTGCGTCTTCGAGTACGGGACGTACGCGAGCGACTTCTCGTTCGCGCCGGGGTTCCGGGGCGGCGGGAAGGGCTCGTCCCCGTACGGGACTTGGAAGGTCGCCGCGATCCAGGTCGACGACCGCTGGCGCACGGACGAGGACGACGCGGTCGACTACGCCTTTCTGACGCTGGAGCCGGACGCGCGGGGCCGTGAGGTGCAGGACGTGGTGGGCGCGACGGTCCCCGACTGGTCGTCGAAGCCGCGCCGCCGGGTCACCGTGGTCGGTTACCCGAATCCGGACCACAATCCCGCGAACCGCCCGATCACCTGCACCACCGACGCCCGGCACGACGCCGACCAGCCCTCGGAGATGGTCCGTATCGAGTGCGCGGGTTTCTGGGACGGCACCAGCGGCAGCCCCTGGCTCGCCGACTATGTGGACGCGGACCGGCCGGGCCGGGTCATAGGCGTCCTGAGCGGCGGCGACACGGACACCGAGTCGACAGCGGTGCTCTTCGACGCGCGTGCCCGCGCGCTCTACACGAAGGCGACGCGCGCGGAGGGATGACCGGGGCTCGGCCCCGGCCGCCGCCGTCTCAGTCCTTCCCCACGCCCTGTGGGCATGGGGAACCCCCAGCGGGCCGGCCTTTTCCAGCCCGTTGGGGGTATCTCCCGGGCGAAGCTCCGGGGGGAGAGAGATCGAGGACACGGCCGAAGGCCGTACGGAGGCCGAGGT
>NZ_JBSGZO010000218.1:0-14062 GCF_053611045.1 Streptomyces sp. NPDC054841
GCGTACGACGGCGGCGGCGACCGACGCCGCCAGGCGGCCGGCCGGCGCGGTGCCGGCTCCCGGCCGCTCCTCGTGCAGCGCCTCCAGGGCGCCGAGCAGCCAGCCGCGGGTGTACGGGTGGGCCAGTACGTCATCGAGCCCGCAGGAGCGCCGGTCGACGGTGCCTGCCAGCTCCCAGGCCCGGGCCCAGTCCTCGCCGCCGCGGCCGTCCAGTTCGCTGTTGAGGTCGGCGAGGAGGAGCCGCGTCAGCTCGTGCTGGTCGGCGCGCAGGGCGCTGTCGTCGGTCACTGCGGGGGCCACGGACCCGGCGGCGGTGCGGTGCTCGATGCCGCGGATCAGAGCTTCGAGGTCCGTGCAGTACACGGAGGTGTTGTCGAAGCCGGAACCGGAGCGGTAGCGGTGGGTGTAGAGGCCGCCGCCGCAGGAGCGGACGACGGGGCACTGCCGGCAGGTCTCGCCGACGCCGGCGAGACCGAGCTGGCGGGCTCTGACGCCGGGGTGCGCGGCGACCTCGTCGAAGGAGTGCGTGTACACGTCGAAGCCGGTGGCAGCGGCGCCTTCGTAGGCGCTCTTGAGCGAGTCGACCTGCTCCAGGGTCCCGTCGGTCTCCACCACGACGAGATCGGTGGGCGCGAGTCCGAGCGATTCGGTGAGGCTCGGGCCGCCGGAGAGGGTGGACAGGACCGATGCGAAGAGCCGCACCGGCACCGGGCGGCCCTGCCGGTCCCAGCGGTCGAAGACGGTGAGGATCCAGTCGGCGTACGCGGTCGGGGAGCCGTCGGGCCGTGGGGGCGGCTCGTCCCAGGTGGCGTGCGGCAGCAGGTAGTCGATGCGCGGCGGATCGAGCTCCATCAGCGCGTCGTGCACGGCGACCGGGTCGTTGGCGACGTCGATGGTGCACAGGAGGCCGAGGTCGAGATGGCGGTAGCGGTCCTGGCGGAGCAGCTCGACGGCCCGGAGGACGAGGGGGTGACTGCTGCGGCCGTCCGCGAAGCGGCGGTGGCGGTCATTGGCGGCCTTGTCCCCGTCGAGGGAGATGCCGACCCGGACGCCGAACTCGTCGAAGAGGTCCAGATAGCGGGGGCTGAGCTGCAGGCCGTTGGTATGAATCCGCAGATCGAGGGCGGTGATGCCGTCGAGGGCTGTCGTGAGCTCCTCGCAGATACGGCGGAGCCGGGAGGGACCGGCCAGTAGAGGCTCCCCTCCGTGCAGGATCACTGACACGGAGGGCAGGGCATGTTTCTTCGCATGCTCGGCCAGTCGCAGAGCTGTCCAGAAAATCGCCTCGTCAGAGATTGTCTTGGGGCGGGTACGCCAGCTCTGATCAGCGTGTTCGTAGATATAGCAGTGGTCGCAAGCAAGATCACATCTGCTGTGGACCTTCAGTACGATCTCGCGGAATGGGACCACGGGTCCGGTCATTCCACCAGTCTAGGGGCAGGCCCAGGGGCCTGGAGCCGGACTAGAGCGCGGAGTTGAATGTGGACATCCGTGCGGTGCGGTCGAGGACGGTGGGGCGCACGCGGCCCAGCTTCTTGACTGCATCGGCGCCACGCACGTCGATCTCGGTGACGGGCACCCGATTCTTCTTCGCGGTGGCGAAGGTGACTGAGGTTTGGAAGGTCACGACGGCCATCCTTGGGCATGTTGTGCGAACAGGGGGAACCGTGCACCGTTGCAGTGTCGGCGGCACGACTTTACTCTCATGGCCACCCACAGCAACTCGGCACGTAGCGCTGAAACAAAAGCGTTGCGCGAGTATTCCCCACTCCGAACGGAACAAGCCATTCCATCGAACGAGTGAAGCCAAATCCGCAGAGGGGGATGCGCATGACCGGGATTTCCGGCCATCTGCAAAGTATGGTCTTCCGAAACGCTGATCTGCCGGTTCTCTTTCACCGCGCGGACGAGACAGCCATCTCACGGCAGCGCGAGTCGGTCAACGGTACCCGACTGCAGCTGCTTCTCCTGGTCCTCGGTGCGGCGCTGGCCGCACTGCCCTGGCGGGGGAGGATCGGCGACTCCTTCCAACTCATGGGCGCGCTCAGCGCGTTGGCGTACGCCTGGGTGCTCGTCGTCAGCTTCCGCGGTTCACGCAACCGAGCAAAGTCGCATTGGCAACTCAACCGCTCCGCAGCCGAGTTCATCCGGTCGATGTGCTGGCGCTACGCCGTGCACGGAGCACCCTTCGACTCCAACTGCCCCGATCCCGACGGGCTGTTCACCACCCGGCTGGAAGAGGGGCTGCAGGAGCTGCGGAAGGTCGGCTGGGTCGATCCGCGCGAGAGCGGCGAGAGCGCTGCCGGCGCGGAGCTGATCACCACGCCGATGCGGCTGTTACGGGAGAAGGTCTTCAGCGTCCGCAAGGAGACCTACGTACGGGACCGCCTCATCGAACAGCGCAACTGGTACCACCGGCGTGCCGAGATCTCCCGGCGTGCCACCACCTTGTGGACGGTGACGATCGGCCTGCTCACCCTGCTCGCTCTGCTGTTCGGGACGCTGCGCACCTTCTCGGTCTCCGACTCGGCCGAGCCCGCGGGGCTGCTGTCCGCCGCCGCGGCGGCGTGTCTGGCGTGGAGCGAGATCCGCCGGCATCAGCCGCTGATAGCGGCCCACTCCCTGGTCGAGGAGGATCTGGCCGCGATCCATATCGCCATCGAGACGTCGGTGTCCGAGCAGCAGTGGCCGTCCGCGGTGTACGAGACCGAGCGGATCGTCTCGCCCCAGCACACCGACTGGCTGGTGCGGCACAGGAGTTGACGGAAGTTCAGGTGCGTTCGACACCGTCGCGCCAGATCACCGTGACGGGCTTGCCGTGCTCGCGCGCGTACCGGACGATGTCGCCGGTACCGCCGAGCCCGCGGGCGGGACGGCCGTCCCAGACCGCGAGCAGCCGGTCGCAGTTGTCGGCGATGTAGGTGCCCGCGGCGTAGTAGGCCTCGTCCGTGGAGTGCGGGAAAGCCATGCGAACCTCCTGGCTGGCCCGGCCCTTGAGCCGCCGGTAGCAGGCCAGGGCCTCGGGGTCGTCGAATCCGTCCTCGTAGTCGCCGCTCGGGATCACGACGGTCAGCGCGGCGCCGCAGTCCAGGGCGATGTCGGCGAAGAGCTGGTCGGCGCCCTCGGCGAGGCTGGAGAGCGCTTCCATGGCCTCCTCGTGGCCGCACAGCAGCGCCTTCATGGCGGCCAGCACATGGGGCATGGCCTCGGGAGGAATGCTTCTGTGGCCGGTCACTCCGATGCGCTTCATCCGCCCCCGCTCCTTCTGTGGCCGACCGCTCTGCCATCCTCTCAAAAGTGTGCAATACGTCGAGCCCCCACCCGGAGTGCGGGCGGGGGCTCTTGTTGACCGGAGGTCAGTAGACGCTGACGCCGTACGCGCTCAGGGCCTCGGTCACCGGCTGGAAGAAGGTCGTACCGCCGGAGCTGCAGTTGCCGCTGCCGCCGGAGGTCAGGCCGATGGCCCGGCTGCCGGAGTAGAGCGGACCGCCGCTGTCGCCCGGTTCGGCGCACACGTTCGTGCGGATCATGCCGTAGACGATGTCACCGCCGCCGTAGTTCACCGTGGCGTTGAGGCCGGTGACGCTGCCGCTGTGGGTGCCCGTCGTGGAGCCGCGGCGGGTCACGGACATCCCGACGGTCGCGTTGGCCGCGCTGGTGATGTCGACGCTGCCGACGGTGCCCGGGTGGGAGAGCGAGGTGTTGGAGTAGCGCACGAGGCCGTAGTCGTTGCCCGGGAAGCTGGATCCCGCCGTCGGGCCGATGCTCGTGGTGCGCGAGGAGTTGGTGTACCAGGGCGGGTTGCCGTCGGTGCAGTGGCCGGCGGTCAGGAAGTAGTACGTGCTGCCGCTGCGGACGTTGAAGCCGAGGGAGCAGCGCCAGCTGGTCGCGTAGATGGCGTCGCCGCCGGAGATCAGCTTGGAGAACTTGCCGGGGGTGCGCTCGATGCGGATCGCGCCGGCGTTGGCGCCTGCCTCACGCTTGATCTGCGCGATCTCCGCCTTGGAGACCGTGGAGTCGGCCGTGACGACAAGGGCGTTGGTGGCTTTGTCGATGTGCCAGGCGGTACCGGCCACATCGGCGGTCAGGACGGCGTCGCTCGCGGCTGAGAGCTGGGTCGCGCTGAAGGTGCTGGGTGCCTCGTCGGCGCTGGCGGTGGGGATCGCCAGGGCGGCGGTGGCCACGAGGCCGGTGGTCACGGCGAGCAGACGGATACGTCTCGCGACGCCATGGGTGGGGGTGGTGCGCTTGATCCTCACTTCTCGTTCCTCCCGAGGGGAATCGGGGGCCCGGCTGTGGGGTGACGGGCCCGTGAGGCGCAGCCAGAAGGCTCGTTGTGTGCCCGGATTCCGGCTGCATGTCCGGAATCCGGATAGGTCGTGCCCCTGACAAGCGCTGCTCGGGAGTATTCGTGTCGTCAACTATCCGCGCAAGGGCGCCTTTCGGCCGTGCGGCGCCGTTGTACGCCGGACGGCCCCAGCGGCTCGGTGGCCGCCGGGGCTGGGAAGTCCGTCGCCTGTATAGGACGGGTCAGCGGGTCAGGAGGTTCCGCTCGCCGGCCGGGATGCCCGTCGTGAGCGTGTTGCCAGGAGGCGGGAAGGGGCAGATGAAGTGATCGGCGAAGGCGCAGGGCGGCAGCAGGGCCCGGTTGAAGTCGACGGTCACGGAGCCTCCCCCAGACTTCGTCCGGGGGGACCCCCAGGCAGGCGCGTCGGGCCGCAGAAAGCGGAACCGGTAACTGCTCTTTCCGCTGGTCGCGTCGGCGAAGACGGCCCACAGCGAGCCGTCCGCCTCGACGGTCACCCGGAGACTGTGCACAGCGTCCTCGAGCGCGAAGGTGATCTCGCCGGACAGGCCCAGTCCGCGCTCGCGCCCGTCGGCGTTCTCGACCCGGACGCTGCGGTGCTCCGCGTAAGGACGGAACCGCCCCGCAACCGTCCAGCGCGCGTCGTACGGCGTGGCCTCGATGCCCCGGAAGGCCTGCCGTGCCGCCGAGCCGGGGTCGAAGTCCCGTACCGCCCAGAGCCCTTCGCGGCGCAACACGACGAGCCGCCGGTCGCCGTGCGCCACCCGCGATTCATCGACCGGCGCATGGTCCGCGGAGAGCCCGACCTCGCCGGTCAGCGGCTCTCCGTCGACGGTGAGACCCTCCTCGGCGGCAGCGGTCAGCACCACCTCGTCACCGTTCTGGCGTCAGACGCCGGGGACGGCCGGAATTCGACCTTCCGGGTAGTCCGCGAGCCAGTGCGTGCCGGTGAGGGAGAGCGGTCCGTACGGCGCCGACACCGCCGCGGTGCGACGCTCGTGCCAGCTCTTCCAGTCCTGGTGCGGGTCGCCTGTCATGCGTCAAACCTTCCATACGGGCCCGGCGAGTCCCAGATGGGACCGCAACGCGATCTGGCTGCGGGAGCGGGGATCGGTCCGGACGGCGGTGTCGTTGACGGCCGGTGAGCAGGCGGCCGGATGGATCGTCTTCGCCGTGGTCATGCCGTACCCCCCGGACGTGCGTACTGGCCGGCGGGACGGGCGAGGGCCAGGTGCTCGCGGAGTGTGCCGCCCGGATAGAAGGTGCGGAAGAGGCCGCGGTGCTGGAGCAGGGCGACCGTCCCGTTGACGATCCGTTCCAGATCGCGGTGGGGCGCGAGGGGCACGAGATGGAAGCCGTCCACGGCGCCTTCCCGGCACCACCGGGTGATCAGCTCGGCGAGGTCGACCGGGCCACCGCTGAAGTGCGGCCCTCCGCCCGCGAGCGGCGGGCCGGCGGCCAGACCGGGTTCCGGAGCCGACTCACCCCCGCCCAGGTCGACGACGAGCGAGACGAGGACTCTCAGGGCGCCGGGGTCGCGGCCGTACTCCCCGGCCCTGCGGCCGATGTCCTCGCGGAGGGCGGCGGCCTGCTCCGGTGATCCGGCCCGTACGAGGACGACATCGGCATACCGGGCGGCGGTCTCCCGGACCGGCTCCGCCGTTCCGTCGACGACGATCACGGGCCGGCCCTGCGGGGGGCGCGGGACGATCGACGGGCCGCGCCCGCTGAACGTGCCGCCCTGGAAGTCGACATGGTGCCGCATGTCGCGGTCGATGAAGCTCCCTGTCGACGAGTCGCGTATCCCGGCGTCGTCCTCCGAGCCGTCCCACAGCCGGGCAGCGGCATCGGCGACCTCGCCGGCCTCCTGCCACAGCGCGCTCGGCGACGTGGCCGGGCGACGGCCGAAGAGCCCGGCCTCGGCCGCGGAGGCCGAGACGCCGACCGCCCAGCCGGCCCGGCCACGGCTCACCCAGTCGAGGGTGGCCAGGGACGCGGACAGATGGAACGGCTCGGTGTGGGTGGTGGTGACGGTGGGCACCAGCCCGATCCGTTCGGTGGCGGGCGCGACCCTCGACAGCACCGCGAGAGCGTCGAGCCCGGGCCGGACGAAGGAGTCGCCGAGGGTGACGAAGTCCAGGGTGCCCCGCTCGGCGAGACGGGCGAGGGCGACGTAGTAGGCCGCGTCGTACTGCGCCGGCCCGTCGAGGGCGACGGCCAGATGCAGCGGACGGATGGCAGGCATGCTGATCCTCTCCGAGTTGGTCACGGCCGGGGGCCGGTTGGGGGGGGGTGGCAGGTGGATCAGGCCGGATCAGGGGGCGGGGTCCGGTGCTGGGGGCACCTCCCGTGCCCGAAGGGCAACGGTGACCGGGCCTCGCGCCATGTCCGCCCGCTCGCGCCCTGTCCGCCGGCCGCTTGGCGGGAGCGGGTCCACGAGGTGGACGTCCAGTTCCAGATCCCGGTACAGCTCAGAGGTGTTGGCGGCGAGCCGCTCCAGGAGGCCGGTGCCGCGGGGGCCTGCGCCGACGATCGCGACGGACGGCCGCACGGTCGGCGGGCTCATCGGGTGCCGGTCGTGCGGCGTGCGTGTGCCGGGCGGGGAACATCAACCCCCGGGGGTCCGGGGAGAATGCGAGACATGCGAAGGCTCCGTGGATGCAGAGATCGAGCACGGGACACGCCTTCACACGGACCGAGCCCCTCAGCACGATCCGCACCTTGAGGCTACGGGGACGGCACGGCTCACTGTCAAGGCTGTCCGGACTGTGAGCGGTACGTCTCATCGCAGTTGACGCAGAAACGGATGCCTGTTCCACTTGGGCCATGCATTCGCAGCAGTGGCTGGTCAGGCGCCCCCACATCGACTTCGGTCGCGTGTGGTCGTCGTCCTGTTGAGCCGACCCCTGCGTCTTCCTTCGCTCGGCCTTTCGCGCGGGCCTTTCGACGGGCCTTTCGCGCCGTTCCGCAGCGCCTTCACTTCACACGCTCAGCTCGTTCCGCCCCTCCCCTCGTGTTCTCCCCCGCCTGCCCGACAACGGGCACGCATGACGCACACCCCTGCCCGCGCCTCAGCGCCGACCGCGCACCGGACCACGGCACCTTTCGGTGTTTCGGCCTTTCGGTCACTGGGGCAGGTCGGTCACTGGGGCAGGGGTGACGCCTCGTCAGCAGCCGTCGCAGGGGCAGCAGCAGTCACAGCCACTGCAGTCGCAGTCGCACTTGTGGCAGCAGCCTTCGCGCTTCTTCCGGGACCAGGGTCCCTCGTACTCCGACGCGCAGCAGAGCCGGCACGTGCAGAACAGGCCGGTGAAGACCGCGCATCCCGCCCAGAAGCCGCGCGGCTTCGGCTTCGGGGACTCCCCGCCGCCGAACTGCGGGGGCATCCCACCGGCACCACCGGCACCACCAGCACCACTGGCACCACCGCCCCCGTACGGGTTGCCGCCGCCGTACGGGTTGCTGGAGCCGTACGGCCCCGCCGCACCCCCGTACGGATTGCCCTGCGGCGGCTGCTGCCCGTGCCCCTGGTGCGAGCAGGTCGTCGTGCCGAACGACCGGTCCACGGACTGCCGCAGCTCATGCGCGAGCAGTACGTGCAGCAGCTTGTCGTCGACGAAGTCCGCGTCGCGCAGCGCGAGCCTGATGCCGTGCACCGCGTCGTCGGCGAGTCGGCGTGCCTCGTCCAGGGACGTGCCGGTCGCCGCGAGCGGGTTCCACGAGCCCGACGCGGCGTCAGCTTCCCGGTCCTCCACGGCATCCAGGAGATGCGCCAGCCGTCCGAAGAGCCGGCCCGCCTCGGCGAGGGGGGCCATGTTCTGCGGACGGCCGGCGAGCACGGCTGTGTGTGCGAAGGCCGCCGCCGTGGCCGTCTCGGTCGGTTCGGTGATCGTGAGCAGCGGGGTGCCGGGGCCGGCCAGCGCCTCGATGCCGCTCTGGCGGTCGACGGCGTCGACGAGCACGGCCGTGTCGAAGCCCAGTGCCGCACCCGTCCGCGCGCCGGCACGGTCCCAGCCGGCGGCGACGCGGCGGGCCGCCGCGGCCACCGGCTTGCGCGCCAACAGCCCGTCCCGGTCGACGACGTGGTCCCGTACCTTCGCGGACGCCAGCACCAGTGAGACCGCTGCCGCCAGCCGGGCGCCTTCCCCGCGCGCGACCGGCGCGGTCCGCATCGCCCGCAGCGGGCACGGCCCCGCCGTGCGCCGCTGCCCCGGCGTGCGCTCGGTCTGAGCCTCCGTCAGAACCGAGACGATGAGCCCGTCGTAGTTGGTGACGACCCGGGCAAACTGCCCATGGTCGGCGCGAAGTGCCAGGCAGAGGCCGCAGAGATGGGCCATCCACTCCGTTTTGAGGCCGTCCGTGAGCCGATGGGTGCATGGCCTGACGATTCCGAACACGGTGTTCCCCGGTGAGTCGTTCGAGTGTGCGGCCCGCATGGTATCCGAGCGGTCCGTTCACCCGTACGACCCCGGCCTCACCCGTCTGGCCCGACATTCATATTTTGCTTCGATATGAGGCTTGCCAGGGCCCTTACGCAGGAAGAACCTTGACGAATCGCCACATGTTCTGCACCAGTACCGTCACGAATCCCCTGCGCGGCGACTATCCACTTGGCGCGCGATCCGCATTATGGACGACCATAGGGATGCGGAACCACAAGTGACCGCAGTTGAAAGGAGGCGTCCATGGGATCGGTGCGCAAGGCGAGTGCATGGCTGGGTCTCGTCGAGGACAACGACGAGCGTTACTACGACGACGAGTACGCCGAGAGTGCGGGAGCCGGCGACCAGTGGGTCACCGACCCGCGGGTCCGTGTGGCCTCCGAGTCGGCCGAGGACCACGGCCGCCGGATCGCCACCATTTCGCCGGACAGCTTCCGTGATGCGCGAGGTATCGGGGAGCTCTTCCGGGACGGTGTCCCGGTCATCGTGAACCTCACGTCCATGGAGCCCTCGGACGCGAAGCGGGTCGTGGACTTCGCCGCAGGGCTGACCTTCGGTCTGCGCGGCTCGATCGAGCGCGTCGCGAACCGGGTCTTCCTGCTGACCCCCGCCGACACGGAGATCGTCAGCGAGGAGTCCGCGAGCCGCGACAGCGGCGGCTTCTTCAACCAGAGCTGAGGCCGGGGTGACTCCCGGCCCGAGGTCCGGCCCGCGCCAGAGCCGCTGCGAGATGCAGCGGCACCGGGGGAACGCGGCAATCAGAAGTACGGCAATCAGCGCTGAGCAGGGTGCTCGCCGGTCTACCTGAAGGCATCAAGACCAGTGAGCGCCTTGCCCAGCACGAGCTGGTGCATCTCGACGGTGCCCTCATAGGTCAGCACCGACTCGAGATTGGTCGCGTGCCGCATCACGGGGTATTCGAGCGAGATCCCGTTGGCGCCGAGAATCGTCCGCGAGGTGCGGCAGATCTCGATCGCTTCCCGCACGTTGTTGAGCTTTCCGAAGCTGACCTGCTCCGGTCGGAGCGTGCCCGCGTCCATCCGTCGCCCGAGATGGTGGGCGAGCAGGATGCCCTTGTGCAGTTCGAGTGCCATGTCGGCGAGCTTGGCCTGGGTGAGCTGGAAGCCGCCGATGGGCTTTCCGAACTGCTCGCGCGTCCTGGCGTAGTCGAGCGCCGCCTCGAAGCTGGAGCGCGCCGCGCCCATCGCGCCCCAGACGATTCCGTAGCGCGCGTGCGACAGACAGCTGAGCGGGCCCTTCAGCCCGGTGACCTCCGGAAGTACGGCATCCGCCGGGAGTCGTACCTCGTCGAGGACGAGCTCGCTCGTAACGGATGCGCGCAGCGACCACTTGTGCTTGATCTCGGGAGCGGAGAAGCCGGGGACGTCGGTCGGGACGACGAATCCGCGAATCCCCTCGTCGGTCTGCGCCCAGACGACGGCGACCCCGGACACGGAGCCGTTGGTGATCCACATCTTGCGGCCGGTCAGCACCCAGTCGGAGCCGTCGCGCTTGGCGTACGTGCGCATTCCGGCCGGGTCGGAGCCATGGTCGGGCTCGGTCAGCCCGAAGCAGCCGATGGTCGAGCCGTCCGCCATGGAGGGCAGCCAGCGCTGCTTCTGCTCCTCGGAGCCGTACTTCCAGATCGCGTACATGGCGAGCGAGCCCTGGACGGAGACCAGGGAGCGGATGCCGGAGTCGGCGGCCTCCAGCTCCAGGCAGGCCAGTCCGTACTGGACAGCGGTGGCGCCCGCGCAGCCGTAGCCGGTCAGGGACATACCGAGCGCGCCGATCGATCCGAGTTCGCGGGCGAGTTCGCGAATGCCGGGAAGTTCGCCGCTCTCGTACCAGTCGGCGACGTACGGCAGGACGCGGTCGGCGGCCCAGGAGCGGACCGTGTCACGGATCGCGAGGTCCTCCGGGTCCAGGAGGTCGTCGATGCCGAGGGGGTCGGCGGGGTCGAAGGGCGGCAGCTTCGAGGGTGCGGACATGAGGGTGCCTCCGGCGGCTCGCACGGCGCTGTGTCAGAAACCCAGCAAAAACCTAGCAGTGGTAGTTAATGCTCGGCGCTGACGTTACGGCTCAGTGTGCCGTGCGTCCAGAGCGGGCTGGGCCGGCCGCCTCGGCGGGCGTCCTCCGGGCCGGGACGGCCACGTGCTCGCGCGGATCGGCGGCGGGCACCTTCTGCTCGCGCGGATCGGCGGCGGGCACCTGCTGCTCGGGCGACTCGACAGCATGCACCTGCTGCTCGGGCAGCTCGGCAGCCTGCACCTGCTGCTCGGGCAGCTCGGCGGACTGCGCCGCACACTCCATCACCTTCGGCAGCCGCAGCGCGGCCACCGCTCCGAGCAGCAGCAGCCCCGCGCTGACCAGCAGCGAGACATGCAGCCCGTGGACGAAGGACTGGCGGGCCGCGATACGCAGCGCGTCCCCGGCAGGTCCGCCCAGCTGGGCCGCCACCTCATAGGCCTCGCCCAGCGAATTGGCCGCGGCGGAGCGGGCGGCCGTCGGGGCGCTCCCGGCCGCGGCGAGCCCGGGCGCGTACGCGGCGTTCATGACGCTGCCGAGCAGCGCGATGCCCATTCCGGCGCCGAGCTGGTACGAGGTCTCACCGATGGCCGCGGCTCCGCCCGCCTGTTCGGCGGGGGCCTCGCTGAGCATCGACTCGTACGCGGCGAAGAGCGTGGTCTGCAGACCGAAGCCGAGCAGGACGAAGCCGCCGGTGAGCAGCAGCGGCCGGTCGTGCTGTCCCATCAGCGTCAGCAACAGCACGGCGCCGGCGGTCAGTACGAAGCCCCAGCCGACCATCCGGCGCGGGCCGAGGCGGCGCAGGGTGAACGAGCCCGTGGCTCCTGCGGCCATGGCGGCGAAGGTGAGGGGCAGCAGCCGCAGCCCGGTCTCCAGCGGGCTCAGCCCGAGCACCAGCTGGAGGTACTGGACGGCGATCAGCTCCAGGCCGACGAGCGCCAGCATGGCCAGCACGATGCAGCCGACCGAGGTGGAGAACGTCGCCCTGGCGAACATCCGAATGTCGATGAGGGGATGCTCGCGGCGCTTCTGGCGTCGTATGAACAGGGTGAGGAGCAGGCTTCCGGCGAGCAGCGGGCCGAAGGTACGCGGATCGGTCAGGGCGTCGCCCGCGCCGAGCCGCTTCACCCCGAGGACCGCGCCGAGCACACCGGCCGCGGCCATCAGGGCACCCAGCACGTCCCAGGGGCCGTCGCCGCTGCCCCTGGACTCGGGGAGCAGCCAGCGGCCGATCGGCAGGATCAGTGCCATCAGCGGAATGTTGATCAGGAAGACCGAGCCCCACCAGAAGTGCTGGACGAGGAAGCCGCCGAGGACGGGGCCGGTGGCGGCGCCCACGGCGGCGACCGCGGTCCAGATACCGATGGCGGTGGCACGCTCGCGGCGGTCGGGGAAGACCGCCCGGAGTATGGAGAGCGTCGCCGGCATGATCATCGCGCCGCCGACGCCGAGCAGGGCGCGGGCCGCGATGAGCACCTCGGGGGTGGTGGCGAGCGCCGCGACGGCGGAGGCCACCCCGAAGAGGGCGTAGCCGAGCAGCAGGACGCGGCGGCGTCCCACGCGGTCGCCGAGGGTGCCGAAGAGGATCAGCAGCGAGGCGCACACGAGCGGGTAGGCGTCGACTATCCAGAGCAGCTCCACCCCGCTGGGGCGGAGGTCCTCGGTGACGGCGGGCACCGCGACATGGAGCACGGTCGCGTCGAGCGCCACCAGCAGAAGGCTGACGCAGAGGACGAGCAGGACGACCCAGCGGTTGGCACCGCCACCGGTGACGCGCGGGCGCGCTCCGGCCGTGGTCGTCCAGGACATGTACGTACCTCCCAAGGATTCCCTCGCTCTCGGTGGGCCAGCCGGGGACGGGGCCCTCGGGGCGGCCCGGCATCGACGGGCGAGTGATCAGCCAGGGTACGCGAGTCCGGGCCGGTGGCGCGTGGTGCACCTCTCACCTCGGCGGGCCCGGGGGTGTGGCGTGCGCCACGCCGGGGCGCCACGAGGGTGGTACCCGATGTGCTCCGAACGGCCCCGGAATTCCGGGCGCCAATCGCGTGAACTGTTTCTACCGCTACAAACACACTTACGAAGAAGGCCGCCCGGATAATAGGGCTCAAGGTCACTTTGATTTCCGGAACGGCCCTGAATGAATGTGCGGCTGAGACATAGTCCACATCACATCGTCATCACGAAGAGCCAGGATCGGCCTGGGCCCACACTCACTCGCTGTAACGTCGATTGGGTGCGTACCGACATCTTTGCCCGTCTGGACCGGGAGCCGGAGCCGCCGAAGATAGAGATCCCGCGGATGAGCCGCACCCGTCTCGCCCTCTTCGGCGGGACCTCGGCGTTCTATCTCGCCATCGTCGTGGCTGTGCTCCTCTCGTCCTGGCTGGTGGTCATCGACTGGAAGGTCATGCTCTTCCGGCCGTACCAGCAGTGGCCGGAGCTGCACGCGTTCCTGGACTACTTCGTGGTGCTCGGCCAGCGCGGCCCGACCGCCGTGATGGTGGCGGCCTGGCTGGGCTGGCGCTCATGGCGGCAGCACACCCTGCGGCCGCTGCTCGCGCTGGGCGCCTCGCTGCTGCTGCTGAACGCCACGGTGGGCGCGGTCAAGCTCGGCCTCGGCCGGCTCGGACCCCACTACGCGACGCAGATCGGCTCCGCCGAGCTCTTCGCCGGCGGCGATATATTTCCCTCCGGCCACACTGCCAACGCGGTCGTGACCTGGGGAATCCTCGCGTACCTGGCCACCACCCCGAGGGCCAGACGGTATCTGTCGGCGCTGTCGGCCGTGGTCGCCCTGGGCGTCGGCCTGACGACGGTGTACCTCGGCACGCACTGGCTGAGCGACGTGCTGCTCGGCTGGGCCGCCGGGCTGCTGATCCTGCTCGCGCTGCCCTGGTGCGAGCCGCTGATCGGGCACACCGAGGCCTTCGTGCTCTCGCTGCGCGACCAGCTGCGTGCGCGCCGTCTGCCGGTGCCTTCGCTTCCGGTCGCGTCGGGCGGTCCGCGTCCGGCCATATACCCGCAGCGGCTTCCGGCGGAGGACGGGGAGCCGGTGCGCCACCCGGTGGGCGCGGGCAACTCCGGTCGTACGCCGGGCACCGCCCGGAGCGCCGCCGGCCCGGCGGTGTCCGCCAACGTCACCACGGCTCAGCTCGCCCAGGCACGTCCGCACCCGCACCCGCACCCGGTGCGCTCGGAGCGCACGCCCGTCACCCCGGTCGGCAGCCGCCGTCCGCCGCGCTCGCGCCATCTGGCGGGCGGCTGACGGCCCGGGAGACGGCGGTGG
>NZ_JBSGZO010000219.1:0-13993 GCF_053611045.1 Streptomyces sp. NPDC054841
GTTCGGATCAGGCCGGATCAGCGAGCGGGGTCTGGCGCGTGCAGCTGCAAGGCGGAGGAAGGAGCCACTGCGGAGCATTGGCGACTGACGACAACGCAGCAGATGTGCGTGCCAGGGCACGCGAGCCCGGCAAGATCCGAACGACAGGCCCTAGGCCCGCACACACACGGAGACGCACGGAATTGCCAACGGGGAGAATCATGCGAGTAGCGCCGTGGGTGCGTCGGTCCCTGCCCCCGCCGGGCGCCGCCGGAACCCTGGTGACGAGCGCCTTCTGCGGCTCCATCGGAACCGGCCTGTTCCTTGCGGGCAGCATGCTCTTCTTCACGCGGGGCGTGGGCCTGTCCGCCGTCGAGGTGTCACTGGGCCTGTCGGTGGCGGCGGTCTGCGGAATGCTCGCCTCCGTGCCGCTGGGCGGCCTGGCGGACCGGGTAGGGCCACGCCCCATGATGGTCATCCTGTACGTGTGGCGCGTCGTGACCTACGGCCTGTACGTCCTGGTCCACAGCTTTCCCGCGTTCCTGGTCGTCGTGTGCGCCACCACCATCGCGGACCGGGCCAGCCCGGCGATCAACCAGGCCATGGTCGGCGAGCTCTTCAGCAAGGAGGAACGCCTCCGGACCATGGGCTACCTACGGGCCGTACAGAACGTCGGGCTCTCCCTGGGAGCCCTGTTGGCCACGTTCGCGCTGTCGTGGGAGTCACGAGCGGCCTATGACCTGCTCGCCCTGGGCAACGCGGCGTCGTACGTCCTGATGGCCGGCCTGGTGTGGCGCATCCGGCCGGTGCGCGGGGCGGTGTCACCCGCCGTCGCGGACCGGCGACCGGCCAAGGGCGCCCGGCGGGGCGGAATGATCCGCCCGTTGAAGGAGAAGGCCTTTTTGGCCCTGAGCGGTTTCAGCGGCGTGCTGGCTTTGCACGACACCGTTCTCTTCGTCGGTCTGCCGCTTTGGGTCGCCGAGCACACGCAGGCACCGCTCTCCCTGGTGAGCATCGCCCTCATCGTGAACACCGTGGTCACGGCGGTGAGCCAGACCTGGTGGACCCGACTGGCGCGGACGCTTCCACGGGCGGTGCGGGGGATGGCCGTATCGGGTGCCGTGCTGGCACTGGCCGCCGTCGCGATCGGTCCGGCATCACACATGAGCGCGTGGCAGGCGAGCGCACTGCTGCTGACCGGGGTGTTGCTCCTCACGATCGGGGAGAACCTGCACGCGGCTTCCGCGTGGGAGGTCGGCTTCGAGCTGTCCCCGCCGGATGCCCGGACCACGTACCTGTCCGTCTTCCACCTCGGGGAGTCGGCACGCGACGTGGTCGGGCCCATGCTCGTCGTCTCGCTCGTCGTCGGCACGGGTTCATGGGGATGGGTCGGCCTGGCCGTGCTCTTCCTGCTCGCCGGCGGCGCCTCACGACAAGCGGCACGTGCCGTCGCGCGTACGAGGAGCCTCGCTTCCGCGGGGACGACGAAGGTCGCGGACGAAGAGACGAAGCCCGGGGAACTCACCACCAGGCCCTGAAAGAGGACTGGGAACTCCCCGAAGGGGGCTCCTCGAAAGGGGCTCTTCGAGAAGGACATGCCGCGAGAAGAGTCCCTCGACACGACCCACTTGCCAGGGAAGGCAGAGAAATGACCGCATCAGCCGTTCAGCACCTTTTGATCATAGGCGGGGGTATGGACCTCCCGGGCCGTGCCCGCTCGGCCCACCCCACCATGTCCACCAGCATGATCTGCCGTCGGGAGGTGATGTCCTGGCTGGTCGAACCGGAGAAGAACAAACGGCTCATCGTGCTCAGGTCGGACGCCCCCGTGGAGGAATGGGTCGAGGCCGCCAGGTACATCCACCATGTGGCGCCGGTCGACGCCGTCTTCAATTTCACCGAGAAGGACACCGAGAAGACGGCCGCCATCGGGCGGGCGCTGGGCCTGCCCACCCCTTCCGCCCAGACGTACCACTTGATCTCGCACAAGCTCGACATGCGTCGTCGGCTGGCCGAAGCCGGCGTCGACGACACCCGGGCACGACTGGTGGAATCCGCACGGGACGTCGAGGAGCTGGCCGCGCTCGTCGGATACCCGCTGATCTGCAAGCCGGTCCAAGGCGTCGGAAGCAACGGGGTGTCGAGGATCGATTCGGCCGCCGGTGTCGAGCGCGCGCTGGCGTGGGGCGGCGCAGCCCTGTCTTCCGTACCGTCCGATGCGTTGATGGTCGAGCAGTTCCACGGTGGATCCGAGTTCAGTGTGGAATGCCTGAGCGAAGGGGGACGGCATGTCGTCGCCTGCGTCACTCAGAAGATCGCCGAACCGGACCACTTCGTGGAGTTGGGCCATGTCCTCCCCGCCCCGCTCGACGACACCGATCGCAAGCGGATCGAGTCGGTCGTCCTGGCGATGCTCGACGCGCTCGGCGTGACGGACGGAGTGACGCACACGGAAGTGGTCGACACCGGCGACGCGGTACGCGTGATCGAAACGCATTTGAGGCCCGCGGGCGACGAGATCCCTTACATGCTGGCGGAGGCCTGCGGTGTCGACCTGATCGAGGCGCTCGCCCGCCAGAGCGCCGGGCTGCCCGCCCTCGACGCGGTGGCGAAGCAGCTCGCCGAAGCGGATCCGCACCGCTGTGCCGCCATCTGGTACCGGAGCCCGGACGTGGCCGGCGAGGTACGCGCGATCGACGGTCTGGACGAAGCACGCGCGATGCCGGGCGTTCGCGACGTCTCGATCCTGCGGGGGGTCGGCGAGCAGCTCACGGCACTGTCCGGCTCCTCCGCGCGATCCGCGTACGCCTGGGCCGTCGGGGCGTCACCGGACGAAGCGCTGACCAGGGCGCGCGACGCGGTCGAGCGGTTGCGCTTCTCCGTGACTCCGCAGTCCTCACCGGAGGCGTAGAACGCGGGCAGGAGACATGGATCCGGTCGGCGGTGGACGAGGTCAGGGAACGAGAGCGGGGGGATGACCCACGTCCGGCCCGTAGAAATAGGGGGGTTCGTCCGACCAGTCGGGGTCCGTCGCGCACGGCCCGCCGCTGCCGCCACGGAGCCGCTGGAACTCGCCTTCCCACGTGACGCGAGTGCCGTAGCCTCCGTCACGTTCGGCCTTGAGGCTCCACTCTTCGGTCCGCTGGTCCTCCCCGTACTCGGTAATGCGCCAACCCTCCTTCGTCAGGTGTTCGCGGAGTCTGCGCAGCGCGGTGAGAGCCTCGGTCTTGGACACCTTTCCCAAGGTCCAGCTGTGGTGAAGCCGGTACGCGCCTTTCACGGGGTCGTCGGCGATGCTCAGCAATCCGTCGGGGTAGCAGTAGTCGGATCCGTAGGTGTTGTTGGTGAAGACGTCCACGTAGCCCGGTTCGATGGTGCGGTCGATGCCGAGCGCGGCGTACGCGTCCTGGGAGTAGGCGGAGATCCGGTCAGCCATCTTCTCGGGCTTGACGTCGGGGTAGACGGAATCCGTCACGGCGTACAGGAAAGCCACCACGGCCAGCAGCACCACCGCACCGCAGCCGATGCCCGCGGCCTTGCGTCCGCCCTTGAGGGGCGTTTCGCCCTCCGTGGTGCGCACGTGCCCGGGCAGTGGTGAGGGGTCTTCCACATCGGCGAGGCTGCGCGCACTCCGCTCTCGCGGTATCCGGGCGCCCGGTGGCTCTTCGGTCATACCGTCATCCAACATCGCTGGACGACCCGCGGCATGAGCGGTTGTACTCAGACACTCCCGGGCATCGAAGCCGAACCGGCGCTTCTTACCGGGTCCTTCGCCCCCTTGCCGGAGTGTCCACGAACCGAAGCCGGGGCGCGGTGAGCGGCCTCCTCCGCACACCCCTCACGGGTATCCAACCGCGCGGGGCATCCAGCCGGGCGGACAGCGCGTTGACCACGGAGGCGCCGACGCCGTGCAGGCCACCGGAGGCGGCGTAGGAGCCGCCGCCGAATTTTCCGCCGGCGTGGAGTTTGGTGTAGGCGATCTCGACTCCGGACAGGCCGGTGCGGGGTTCGGTGTCCACGGGGATGCCGCGGCCGTTGTCGGTGACTTCCACGGAACCGTCGTCGTGGAGGATGACCTCGATGTGGTCGCAGGCGCCGGCCAGGGCCTCGTCGACGGCGTTGTCGATGATCCCCCACAGGCAGTGCATCAGGCCGCGGCTGTCGCTGGATCCGATGTACATGCCGGGGCGTTTGCGTGCGGCTTCGAGTCCTTCGAGCACCATCAGGTGCCGTGCGGTGTAGTCGGAGCCGTCCTGAGGGCGGCTGCCGACGGCCGGGACGGGGAGTGTGCTCACGCAGTGCTCTCCTGGGCAGCAGAGGGTAGTGGTGGGGCTTCGGGTCGGGCGTCCGAGAGGGGCGGGAGCAGTGCCCAGGGTCAGATGTCGAGGAAGCGGACGTCCTTGGCGTTGCGTTGGATGAAGTGGCGGCGGGCTTCGACGTCCTCGCCCATCAGGACGGAGAAGAGGTCGTCGGCGACGCCCGCGTCATCGAGGGTGACCTGGCCCAGGACCCGGTGGTCGGGGTCCATGGTGGTGACGCGCAGTTCCTCGGCGTTCATCTCGCCCAGGCCCTTGAAGCGCTGGATGGAGTCGTCCTTGATCCGGCGGCCGTCCTGCCGGCCCCGTTCCAGGAGCATGTTGCGTTCGCGGTCGGAGTAGGCGTATTCGACGTGGTCCCGGCTCCACTTGATCTTGTACAGCGGGGGGCGGGAGAGGTAGACGTGGCCCTCCTCGATCAGTGGGCGCATGAAGCGGAACAGGAAGGTCAGCAGCAGGGTGTTGATGTGCTGGCCGTCGACGTCGGCGTCCGCCATCAGGATGATCTTGTGGTACCGGAGTTCGGCGATGTCGAAGTCCTCGTGCACGCCCGCGCCGAACGCGGAGATGATCGCCTGGATCTCCTGGTTGTGCAGGATTTTGTCGATCCGGGCCTTCTCCACGTTGAGGATCTTGCCGCGGATCGGGAGGATCGCCTGGTACTGCGGGTTGCGGCCGGATTTGGCCGAACCGCCGGCGGAGTCTCCTTCCACGATGAAGATCTCCGACATCGCCGGGTCATTCGACTGGCAGTCGGACAGCTTGCCCGGCAGCGCCGCCGTTTCCAGCAGGCCCTTGCGGCGAGTCAGGTCGCGCGCCTTGCGGGCCGCGACCCGGGCCGTGGCCGCCTGGATGGCCTTGCGCACGATGTCCGCGGCCTCGTCCGGGTTGCGGTCGAACCAGTCGGTCAGATGCTCGTGGACGATCTTCTGCACGAAGGTGCGCGCCTCGGTGTTGCCGAGTTTGGTCTTGGTCTGGCCCTCGAACTGCGGCTCGCCGAGCTTGACCGAGATGATTGCGGTCAGGCCCTCGCGGATGTCCTCGCCGGAGAGGTTCGCGTCCTTTTCCCGCAGCAGCTTCTTCTCCCGCGCGTAGCGGTTGACCACGGTGGTCAGGGCCGTGCGGAAACCCTCCTCGTGGGTGCCGCCCGCATGAGTGTGGATCGCGTTGGCGTAGGAGTACACGCTGTCGGTGTACTGGCCATTCCACTGCAGGGCGACCTCGGCCGACAGCAGCCGTTCCGTGTCCTCGGCGGCGATGGTGATGACCGAGGGATGGACCGGCTCGCCCTTGCGGGCATTGAGGTAGGCGACGAAGTCGGTGATGCCGCCGTCGTAGCGGTAGGAGACCGTCTTCGCTGCCGGGTCCGAGTCGGCTTCGTCGGCCGCGGCCGTCGCGCGCGCGGAGGGCCGTTCGTCGGTGAGGGTCAGAGTGAGCCCGCGGTTGAGGAAGGCCATCTCCTGGAAACGCCTGGCCAGCGTCTCGAAGGAGTATTCGGTGGTCTCGAAGATGTCGCCGTCTGCCCAGAACGTCAGCGAGGTGCCTGTCCGGGAGGTGGCCTCGTGGCGGGACAGTGGGGCGGTGGGAGCGCCGTCCCTGTAGTCCTGCGTCCACCTGTAGCCGTCGGTCCAGATCTCCGCCGACAGCCGGGTCGACAGGGCGTTGACCACCGACAGACCCACACCGTGCAGACCGCCGGAGACCGCATACCCGCCGCCCCCGAACTTCCCGCCCGCGTGCAGCACGGTCAGCACCACCTCGACGGCCGGCCGCTTCTCCACCGGGTGCATCCCCACCGGAATGCCGCGGCCATTGTCGACCACCCGCACGCCACCGTCGGCCAGGGTCGTCACGTCGATCCGGTCGGCCACCCCCGCGAGTGCCTCGTCCACGGAGTTGTCCACGAGCTCCTGCACCAGGTGATGCAGCCCCCGCTCTCCCGTGGAGCCGATGTACATCCCGGGCCGCTTGCGCACGGCGTCCAGGCCGTCCAGAACAGTGATCGCGTTGGCGTCATACGCCGCCGTCCCCACATGGCCAGGCTGCTGGGATTCGGGGGTACCGGTGACGGCGCGAGTGTCGTAAGTGGTCACAGATGCTCTCTTTCGGGCATGGCAGACCGCGCTCCCGCACGACGGTGCGGGAGCGGCCGGACAGCTGGCGGAGACAGGGCAGGCAGCCCAAAACAGGGCCCCGGAGGCTCGCGGGGCCTCGGGACCGCTGACTGCCGAAACGCTGTCCAGGATACCGGGGATGCCCCTTACTGGAGGGGCGAGAACGCCCCCTTGCGCCACCGTGCGACCCTTACTCCACCCAAGCCAATCCCCCCTGCCTTGACCCCTTGAAGATGCGACAGAGGGCCACTCAGGAGCTTTCTTGGCGCCTTGCCGCATAGAGCCCCAGGCACTATTTCCGGCGCGACCCTCCGCGGGTCACCAGTCGCGCCGCGTCGGGCCGCCAGCCCCCGGCCTCCCGTCGAACCCCGCCCGGTGAAGGTGCTGTTGGAGGCGGCATCAGGCGTTCACGGTTGCCGCTGGTCGATGGTGCTGGTGAGCTGGTCGGCGTACTCCGTCAGGAGCGGCTCGAGTTGGGCGTAATGGGTGTTCGGTCCCGGGGTGGCGAGGCAGTTGGCGATCGAAAACGCCGCCTCACGACCGCCCGATCGAGGGGGCTGGCCAACTATCGAACGAGATGGCCGACTACCGGTCGACGTCACACCAGCCGCCCGTTGCCCTCCCCTGACCACTGGCACATACGTCCACGATCTGCCTCCTCTTCACCCATTACGGGGCGCAATGGGGGCCGTTCTTGGAGCATGTGTACTCATCGCCCGCCCTTCAGGAGTTTTCGTGAATCCCGTGCCCTTACCCGTGAATGGCCCCGCCGCGTTCGAACAGCACCGGGCGGTTGACCTGTCCCTGCGCCCGTTCGGACGCAGTGTTGACGCTGTCGCCCGCGGTGTTCGCCGCTCATCAAGACCGGATACGAGGTGGGGGGCATGACACAGGAAACGGAGCTTCAGGCCGCCTCGCCCGAAGCGGTGTCCGAGTCGGAACGGCTGCTGTTCGGGGGCGAGCTGGCGTACGACATCGGCTGGTCCCGGCACCAGGGGGCATGGCTGGGCCTGGACTTGTGGGCGATGGCCCGCACGCTGCCGAAGCTGATCGGCACCGCGGTGCGGCTGGCTCACCAGGCCGACGCGCGGGCGCTGCGCAGGGTCTGGATCTCAGAGGTGGGACGGGGCGTCGTGCAGGCCGTCGGGCTGGTGGCGGTCAACTCGGTCCTGGGGCATCTGCTCGCCGGTGGGACGTCCACCGAGCGGCTGTCGAGGGCGGTGCCCGCACTGGTGGTGGTGGCTGTTGCCGCGTTGCTGGGGTCGCTGCTGCGGTCGGTGTCGACGGCGGCCACAGGCGCTCTGGAGCCGAAGGTGCAGAGGGTGGCGACCGAGCGGTATCTGTCACTGGTCGCCCGGGTGGAACTGTCCGCGATCGAGGACGACGACTTCCACCGGCTGCTGGACTCCGCCGGATACGGCGCCGACTCGGCCCGGCGGATGGTCAAGTACTGCACGGCGGTGCTCAACTCGCTCATCTCGCTGGTGGCAGCAGCCGGTGTGCTGACCGTCCTGCACCCCCTGCTGCTGCCGCTGCTGGTGGCGATGACGCTGCCGAGCGCCTGGAGCTCGCTGACGATCGCCAAGATGCGCTACGTCTCCTTCCACCAGTTCGTGCAGCACGCACGGGCCGGCCAGTTGCTCGGCCGGCTGCTGATCGACCAGCAGGCCGCCGCCGAGGTTCGTGTGCACGACGTCGGCCCTTTCCTGCTGGCCCACTTCCGGGGCATGGCCGAGACCAGCGAGCGTGAGCAGACCCGGCTGGCCCGCTCGGCCGCCCGCAAGGGACTGATCGCGGACGGTGCCACCGGCCTCGCCACGATCGTCACCTATGGCGTGCTGGGGGTTCTGCTGTGGTCCGGCAGCATGGAGCTGTCCGTGGCAGGCACCGCGGTCCTGGCCATCCGCACCGGTTCCGCCAGCCTTGACCAGCTCGTGCTGCAGATCACCGACCTTCATCAAGAGGCCCTGTTCGTCGCCGACTTCGAAACGCTGTGCCAGGAAGCGGTCAGGCGCGCCATTCCCACCACGGGTCTCGACCTGCCCGAGCGCGTCGACGAGATCCGCTTCGAGAAGGTCACGTTCACCTATCCCGGCAGCACCCAGCCGGATCCGTCCTTGCGCGAGGTGGACGTCACCATCCCGGCAGGGAAGATCATCGCCTTGGTCGGGAGCAACGGGAGCGGGAAGTCGACACTGGTCAAGCTGCTGAGCGGGCTCTACCGTCCGGATCCCGGCGGCGGCCGGATCCTGTGGGACGGGGTTGATGCGGCCGAGGCGGACCGGTCCCAGATCTTCGGGCGCGTGGCCATGGTCGCGCAGGACTTCTACCGCTGGCCGTTCACCGCGCGGGTCAACATCGGCATCGGCCGCTCCGGCGAACCGCTCGACGACCAGGGCATCGAAGCCGCCGCCTACGCCGGCGCGGACCAGGTCCTCGAAAAGCTGCCGCGCGGCCTGAGCACACTACTGGCCCGCGGCTACCGGGGCGGGCACCAGATCTCCGGCGGCCAGTGGCAGCGCCTGGGCATCGCCCGAAGCTGTGCGCAAACAACCTCACGGTTCCGTATGGGCATTCGATTCCTCCATGAACTCGACGTAGCGGAGCACTTCTTCTGCGCTGTAAAGCCGTTGAGTCCTGTGGACGGGGGTGGGGTTGTATCCGTCCTCTTTGAGGAGCGGACGA
Organism: Streptomyces sp. NPDC054841; assembly: GCF_053611045.1. NCBI lineage: Bacteria > Bacillati > Actinomycetota > Actinomycetes > Kitasatosporales > Streptomycetaceae > Streptomyces > Streptomyces sp. NPDC054841. Next base: position 9,095 of record NZ_JBSGZO010000219.1, read on the forward strand.
AGTTCCACAAGTGCGTTGCCAATGGTGCGAGGGCTCACCTTGAAGAGGGCGGCGATCGTCGGCCGGGTGGCGATCTGACGCATGGCGAGAATCGCGGCAAGGACTCGACCCTCGTCAGTGATCTTCCTGTAGACGACTGCACCTGGGTCCTTCTTCAGCTCGGTGCCTCGCCGCTTGTGTCGAATTTCCTGAAGACGGGCTTGATACCGCGTAGCCAGGCGGGCGGTGATGGCGTCGAGTTCGCCACGGCTCATGCCGGTGATGGCCGGATGCCGCAATGCTTCTTGAGGGTCGGCCTCCTGCAGGGAGCCGGCGGAGGCGACGAAATCTCTGACCGCCTGCGCGGTGGAAAGTCTGAGCGCGATGGCTCGCACCGGGTGGTTGTGTTCTGCCAAGAGGACCCGGGTCTCGCGAGTGGCCTGCTGAAGGGCGCTTCGACCTACTCCGAGCAAGTCTCCCAGTACGGGCATCGGGCAGACCTCACGGAGGTAGACGAGGGTTGCCACAATGCGAGCTGCGGGCGTCATTACCGTCATTCCGCCAGCGCCTTTCGCGCGGCGTCGTCTTCCGCCTCGTCGGTTGTAAGCCCGCTGCTCGGCCTTGGCCTCTTGGGCTGGTACGAGAAGTTCGACAAGGCGGCTCAGTTCCTCCCGGCTCACCCCGGTCAGAACCGGATGGGAGAGCATCTCCAGCACTTCCGGCTGGATGGCTCTGGGGCTGCCGCCGCCCTCTTGCGCGGCAGCGAAGCGGCCGTGTGGCTGGATCGTGTAGTTCCAGACTCCGCGGGTGTCGTGTGGCTGGATCGGCAAGGAGTCCAGATACTCCTTGCTCACGGTGATCCCGATCGGATAGGGGCGCGTGTCGAGTTCGGCCTCGACACGCAGCCCGGAGCGGGTGCGGGTGGATTCGATGGTCTTGATGACGACTTCGTGGCTGGTCAGCGGGCGTCCGCGCCAGTTCATCGTGATGTGGGAGAAGAGACGGTGCTCGACCTTGTTCCACTTCGATGTTCCGGGCGGAAAGTGGCAGACGGTAATGGCCAAGCCGGTTTCCTCGGCGAAAGCTGCGAGTTCGGACTTCCACAGTCGGTATCTCGGAGAGTTCGAGCCACCGGAGTCCGCTGTGACCAGAAGGCGCTTGGCTTTTGGGTATCCGCCCTTGCCGCGGTTGTCCCACCATCGGCGAATCGAGGCGACGGCGAAGGCCGACGTGTCGTGGTCCACGCCGACATTGACCCAGCCTGTGTTGGCCGAGACGTCGTAGATGCCATACGGGATGACCTGCTGGATGTCACCGCGGAAGAACAGCGAGTGGTCCTCGACGTCGATCGGCTCACCCTTGGGCCGCCACTCGCGGCCCGGAGTGTGGTACTGGCCGATCATTTCCTTCTTCTTCGTGTCCACGCTGATGACCGGCTCACCGGCCGCCTGATGTTCTTTCACCTGATCGTTGATGTAGTGGAACTGGGCGTCCCGGTCGGGGTGTTGCTTTCCTTCAAGGGTCTTGGCGTTGCCCTGAAGACTGAACCCGTTCGCACGCAACAGCTTTCCGACTGTGGTCGCGGAGACCGGATGTCCTTGCTTGGCCAGCTCGGTGGCAAGATTTCGCAGCGACTTGGTCGTCCACCTCAAAGGAGACATGGGATCGCCACGCTCATCCGGTTCGACCAACGCCAACAGGGCGGGCAACAGTTCGGGGTCCTTCTCGGTCGCGTTTCTGCGGCCACCCCCTGGGCGTCGAATGCGACCTGCCGGAAAGGGCGTCGGCTCGTCTTCGAGTTCGGCGATTCCCCTTCGAACCGTCGTTTCGCTGACACCGGCCACGCGGGACACCGCGCGTATTCCGCCATGCCCCACCTCACGGGCCTCCGCGGCCAGCAGCAAGCGCCGCTGCCTTTCGTTGAGATGAGGGAGCAACGCCCCCAATCGCGCCGCGAGTTGACGAAGCGCCGGTTGGGATATGCGCATGCAAGATCAACGATCACGGGGTCCACGAAGCAACGCGTTGTTTCCGGACGGCTTCCCCGCGCCCGCTATCGCAACGCCGACGTGCTGATCGTGGACGAGCCCACCAGTGCGCTGGACGCGGTCGCCGAACAGCGGGTGTTCGACCAGATCCGCGCCCTCGTCGGCGAGGGCCAGACGATCATCCTGATCACGCACCGGCTCCACTCCGTGCGCCACGCCGACCTGATCTACGTCCTTGACCAGGGGCGGGTGGTCGAAGCCGGGACCTTCGACGAGCTCATGCACCCACGCACAGGCACCGGGGCGTTCCGCGACGCCTACCTGCTGCAGTCCCGCGCCTACCAGCACACCGTCCCCACCCAGAACGACGGGGCCATGGACGACAAGCGGGCCGGAGGACTCGCGTGAGCTCCCCGGGCGGAGACGGAGATCACGACGGTGCAGATGGTCTTCCGGGCCCGGCGCTGGAAGGGGACGCCGGAGGTCCTGGAGCCGGGCAGGTGCGTCAGCTGGAGTGAGAGCTGCACTCTTTTCAGTGATATATGAGTGATCTTTAGCATTCATGAGTGAGTGTCTCGTACGTTCGTGGGCGTGAATCTGACCGAGTGGGCGAGGGCTCAGGGTGTACATCCGCAGACGGCGCGGCGGTGGTTCCGTGAGGGGACTTTGCCGGTGCCTGCGCGGCGTGTGGCCCGCGCACGATCCTGGTGAATGTGGAGGCCAACGCCGCTGCGCGAGCCACGGGTGGTGTGGGCCTGTACGCCCGGGTCTCCTCCCACGACCAGAAGCCCGATCTGGAGCGTCAGACGGCGCGGCTGGTCGGGTGGGCGGCGCAGGCGGGTCACCGGGTGGTGCGGTGCGAGGCGGAGATCGCCTCGGGCATGAACGGCTCTCGCGTGAAGGTGCGGCGGCTGCTGGCCGATCCGGCGGTGACCACGATCGTGGTCGAGCACAAGGACCGGCTGGGGCGGATGAACACCGAGCTGGTCGAGGCCGCGCTTGCCGCGACAGGGCGCCGTCTGGTGGTGCTGGATGGCGGCGAGGTCGAGGACGATCTGGTGCGGGACATGGCGGAGGTGCTGACCTCGTTCTGCGCTCGCCTGTACGGGCGTCGCTCGGCGCGCAACCGGGCCCGCAGGGCGCTTGAGGCGGCCAGGCATGGCTGACCTGCGTCCGGTCCAGAAACCGTTCGTCGCACTCGGCCCGTCCGGGGTGGCCGTTCGTGACCGGCTGGGGCACCTCACCCCTGAGGATGAGAAGGTCCTGCGGCTGACCGGTGAGCACCTGGGGCGCCTGGGTCCCTGGACCTGGCTGCACGCTGCCGCGATGGCCTGAAGCATTCCGCCGACACGTGGGCGGCCCGCAAGCGGGCCCTGACTGCCGAGTCGTCCTCCCGCTGGGCCGGGTCGATCACGAAGGCCACCCACGATCAGTGGGCGCTGTCCCGGCGCTGTCAGCTCGCCCATATCCAGTCCCTTGAGGCCGGTGTGCGCACGCTCATGCACCGCCTGTCCCGGCCGGTCGGGGAGAAAGGCACCAAGCGGGCGCCGGGCGGATACCGCTCCGAGCGCGAGTGGTTCATGAAGTCCCGCCGCCTGCACGCCCTCAACGACCGGCTGGAGGCTGCCCGTGCCGACCGCGAGGCCGGGCGTGTGCACGTCGTACGGGGTGGCAGGCGTCTGCTGAACACCCGGCACAACCTGGACGCTGCCCAGCTCACCGAGGCCGAATGGCGCCGGCGGTGGGAAGCCGAACGCTGGTTCCTTGCCGCTGACGGCGAGTCGGGCAAGCGGTTCGGCAACGAGACCATCCGTGTCACCCCCGAAGGCGAAGTCAGCATCAAGCTCCCGGCTCCGCTGGCCCATCTGGCCAATGCCCGAGGCGGCCGGTACGTCCTCGCCGCCCGCGTGCAGTTCAAGCACCGGGGCACCGAATGGGCCGACCGTATCGACGCGAACCGGGCCGTGGCCTACCGCATCCACCTGGACGCTTGGCGGGGGCGCTGGTACCTGACCGCCTCCTGGCAACGGCCTGTCGTCAAGACCGTGCCGCTGGAAACCGCACGCGCCCACGGCGTGGCCGGTGTCGACACCAATGCCGACCACTTCGCCGCCTACCGGCTCGATAACTGCGGCAACCCGGTCGGCGAGCCGCACCGCTTCTTCTTCGACCTCAGCGGCAGCGCCGATCACCGTGACGCACAGATCCGGCACGCGATCACCCGTCTCCTCCACTGGGTGAAACGCTGCGGCGTGACCGCGATCGGCATGGAGAACCTGGACTTCGCAGCGGAGAAGACCCGCGAGAAGCACGGCCGCCGCAAGCAGTTCCGGCAGCTCATCTCCGGCATGCCCACCGGGAAACTCAAGGCCCGACTGGTCTCCATGGCCGCCGAACTCGGCCTCGCGATTGTCGCGGTGGACCCGGCCTATACCTCCAAATGGGGCGCGCAGCACTGGCAGAAGCCCCTCACCAGCAACAAGCGCAAGATGACCCGCCACGACGCAGCCGCCGTGGCGATCGGCAGGCGCGCCCTCGGGCACCCGATCCGGCGACGGACGGCACCGCCCCCGCACGACCAGAGCGATCGTGCGGGGCATCGGACCGTCCAGGCCCCATCGGGCACCCGAGAGCGTGAGGGAACCCGCCCCCGTATTCCCGGACCACGGACACGATCCGTGCGCGCCGGACGCGGAGCGAACGCGGGGGACCAGAACGCCCAACACCGTTCGGGGCGTTCGACTGAGCATGAGTTCTGGCAACAGGACTCACTCCCGCTCAGTTTCTAGGAACGGTTGGTGGCACCCGGACGCGCTGCCGGAGCCGATCGTCCGTACACCCGCGCCGCGATCGAACGCATCCAGGCAGGCCGCCTCTACAGCGAGATCGGCTGGACCTGACGCGGGTCCGGCGGGGCACGTCGGGCCACGGC
>NZ_JBSGZO010000220.1:0-13926 GCF_053611045.1 Streptomyces sp. NPDC054841
GTACCTCAGCGCGTGCGGCGGTCCTTCGGCAGCCAGAGGAGCATCAGCAGCACCCCGCCCAGCAGGATTCCCGTGCCGGACCTGAACGCCAGCGCGTATCCGGCCGTCAGAGCCTCCGGATCCGTCGCCCCGCCCGTCCGGGCCGCCGCGACCGTCGACAGGACGGCGAGCCCGAGCGCACCGCCCATCACCCGTGAGGTGTTGATCAGCCCGGAGACGAGGCCCGCGTCGCCCGGCGCGGCCCCCGAGGTGGCGAGAGCCGCGAGCGGCGTTCCCCCGAGTCCGGCGCCCGCCATCATCACGATGCCGGGCAGCATGATCGTGGTCACGTACGAGCCGTGCGCGTCCATCGTGGACTGCCAGCCGAAGCCGGCCGCGGACACCAGCACCCCGAGGGCGGCGACATTGCGGGCGCCGGCGACGGGCATCAGCCGCGGGGCGAGCTTGGAGCCGAGGATCACGGCGAACGAGCTGGGCATCAGCGCGAGCCCGGCGGCCAGCGGGGTGTAGCCGAGGACGTTCTGGGCGTAGAGCGTCATGAAGTACCACATGCTGAACATGGCGGCGCCGCAGCTGAACATCGCCGCGTTCGCCGCGGACACCGACCGCATCCGGAACAGCTTCAGCGGCATCAGCGGCGTCTTCGCCCGCGACTCGACCGCGACGAAGGCACCGAGCAGCGCGAGTCCGGCGCCCAGGGGCACCAGGGTCGCGGGGGCGGCCCAGCCCTCCTGTTCGGTCTGCACGATGCCGTACGCGAGCGTCGCAAGACCCGCCGTGACGAGTACGGCGCCGGGCAGATCGAGCCGGCGGCCCTCCCCGCCGCGGCTCTCCGTCAGCCACCACTTGCCCAGTACCAGCACCAGCGCGCCGACGGGCACATTGATCAGCAGCGTCCAGCGCCAGGAGAAGGAGTCGGTCAGCGCCCCGCCGACCAGCCCGCCGGCGGCGCCGCCGCCCGCACCGACCGCGGTCCAGGTGGCGATGGCCCGCGCCCGGGCCGGCCCCTCCGGCACGGCCGAGGTCAGCAGCGCCAGCGTCGAGGGGGCGAGCACCGCCGCACCCAGCCCCTGCCCGGCGCGCGCGGCGAGCAACTGCCAGCCTTCCTGCGCGAGCCCGCCCGCGAGCGATGCGGCGGTGAAGAGCCCGAGCCCCACCAGGAACATCCGCTTCCGCCCGAACAGGTCTCCGGCCCGCCCGCCGAGCAGCATGAACCCGGCGAAGGCGATCGAGTACGCGTTGACCACCCACTGCAGCCCGACGGCGCTGAGCCCCAGGTCGGCCCGCATGGAAGGCAGTGCGGTGTTGACGACGGACACGTCGAGGACGACGAGGAACTGCCCGGCGCAGGCTGCCAGTACGACCGCCCACATGCGTGCGGCCGGGCGGTCCGGAGCCGATATCCGGGGGTCTGCTGTGTCTGACGGGGCTGAGGCCATGACCGTCATGGTCTCAGGCACCTGACAGTCCGTACATGCGGATTTCGATGTACGGTCCGCGGGACCGGGGTCCTACTCCGGCTACATCTGGTTCTTCGTCGCCGCGGCCGTCTCCACCTGGGTCAGCGCGATGATCGCCTCCTCCTTGACCGTGTCCGGGTCGTCGGTCGCGGAGATCTCCTCGAGCCGCATGGACAGCGCGGTCAGCGGCGTGCGTCGTGTCGTCAAAGTCCCGTGATCGTGTCTTCGAAGTCCCGTCCGGCGGATCCTGCCGGGCTCGCCTGATCCTCCGGACCGGCTCTAGGACTTTCGCAGTACGGTGACGACCGCGGCCCCGCCGAGCCCGATGTTGTGCGCGAGTCCGGTCCTGGCGCCCGGGACCTGGCGCGCCCCCGCCTCGCCGCGCAGCTGCCAGGTCAGCTCCGCGGCCTGGGCCAGTCCTGTCGCGCCCAGTGGATGCCCCTTGGAGATCAGCCCGCCGGACGGATTGACCACCCACCGGCCGCCGTACGTCGTCGCCCCGGACTCGACGAGCTTGCCGGACTCACCTTCCGCGCACATGCCGAGCGCCTCGTACGTCAGCAGCTCGTTGACGGAGAAGCAGTCGTGCAGCTCGATGACGTCGATGTCGTCGATGCCGACGCCGGACGCCTCGTACGCCTGCCGGGCCGCCGCCCGGGACATGGGCCTGCCCACGACGTCGATGCAGGAGCCGGAGGCGAAGGAGTCGGCGGTGTCGGTGGTCATGGCCTGCCCGGCGATCTCGACGGCCTTGTCGTGGAGGCCGTGCTCGACGACGAAGCGTTCGGAGACGACGACGGCCGCGGCGGCACCGTCGGAGGTGGGCGAGCACTGGAGCTTGGTGAGCGGCTGGTGGATGGGTTTGGCGGCCAGGATCTCGTCCACCTCGTAGACGTCCCGGAACTGGGCATTGGGGTTGCCGGCCGAGTGCCGGTGGTTCTTGGCGGCGACCGCGGCGAGCTGCCGTGGGGTCGTCCCGTACCGCTCCATGTGCTCGCGGGCCGCGTTGCCGAAGATCTGGGCGGTGGGCGGGGTCATCTCGAAGCCGTGGGCGGCGGCCATGATCCCGTAATGCCGGGCCACGGGCGAGACCTTGAAGTCTCCCCCTCCCCCGTCGGCTCCGCCCCCGAGCGCGCCCTTCTTCATCTTCTCGAAGCCCAGCGCGAGAACGCAGTCGCTCAGGCCGCCCGCGACGAACTGCCGGGCCATCATCAGGGCCGTCGAGCCGGTCGCGCAGTTGTTGTTGACGTTGTAGACGGGGACTCCGGTGAGGCCGAGTTCGTACGCGGCGCGCTGGCCGGCCGTGGAGGCCTGGAAGCAGTAGCCGACAGGGACCTGCTGGACGAGGTCGTACGCGATCCCGGCGTCGGCGAGGGCGGCGCCGCCCGCCTCCTTGGCCATGTCCCAGTACTGCCAGTCGCGTGACTCGGGCTTCTCGAACTTCGTCATGCCGACACCGACGATGTAGGTCTTCACCGGACGGACTCCTTCAGTCTCGCGGCAGGCCGAGGATGCGCTCGGCGACGACATTGAGCTGGACCTGGGTGGTGCCGCCCGCGATCGTCAGACAGCGGGACATCAGCAGGCCGTGCACGGCCCGTTCGCCCGGCCCCTCCCGGACCGCGCCCGCAGGACCGAGCAGTTCGAGGGCGAGTTCGGCGACCCTCTGCTGGTGCGGGGTCTGGACGAGCTTGCGTACGGACGCACCGGCGCCCTGCTCCACGCCGTCGACCTGCTGGAGGGTCGTGCGCAGCCCGATGCAGGCGAGGGCGTGCGCCTCGGCGGCGAGCGCGCCGATCCGGGCACGGAAGGTGTCGTCGAGGCCGGGGGCCCGTGCGATCAGCTCCTCCAGCCCCGTGTCGAAGGTCAACTGGTCGGCCATGTGGACGCGTTCGTTGCCGAGCGTGTTGCGGGCGACCCGCCAGCCGTCGTTCACCTCGCCGACGACGGCGTCGGCGGGGAGCAGTGCGCCGTCGAAGTACACCTCGTTGAAGAGGGACTCGCCGGTGATCTCCTTCAGCGGCCGGATGTCGATGCCGTCCGTGGCCTTCATGTCGACGAGGAAGTAGGTGAGGCCCTTGTGCCGGGGGGCGTCCGGGTCGGTGCGGGCGAGGAGGATGCCGTGGTCGGCCCACTGGGCGGCGCTCGTCCACACCTTCTGGCCGGTGATCCGCCAGCCGCCGTCCGCGGTGCGCTCGGCGCGGGTGCGCAGGCTCGCGAGGTCGGAGCCGGCGCCGGGCTCGCTGAAGAGCTGGCACCAGAGCAGTTCGCCGCGCAGGGTCGGGAGCAGGAAGCGGTCCTTCTGCTCCTGGGTGCCGTAGGCGATGAGGGACGGCACCACCCAGGTCGCGATACCGAGGTCGCTCACCTTGACCCCGGCCGCCCGTAGCTCCTGCTGGACGGCGAGCTGCTGGAGCGGCCCGGCGCCGAGGCCGTACGGGGGCGGGAGGTGCGGGGCGGCGTAGCCCGTGGGCGCGAGGACGCGGCGCGCCGCGCCGGGGTCCAGCCCGTGCGCGGGGGCGATGGCCTCGCGGGCCGCTCGACGGTACGGCTCCGCCTCGGGCGGCAGGTCGAGGCGCAGCTCGCGCCGGGCGCCGGCCGCGGCGAGGCGTACGGCGCGGAGCCGGTGTGCGTCGCCGGGGCCGAGGAGCTGGCGGGCGACGAGGGCCCGGCGCAGATGGAGGTGGGCGTCGTGCTCCCAGGTGAAGCCGATGCCGCCGAGGATCTGGATGCAGTCCTTGGCGCAGGTGTAGGCGGCGTCGAGGGCGGTCGCGGCGGCGAGTGCGGCGGCGAGCCCCCGGACGGAGGAGTCGTCGTCGGCCGCCCGCGCCACGTCCCAGGTCAGCGCCCGTGCCTGCTCGACGCGTACGAGCATGTCCGCGCACAGGTGCTTCACCGCCTGGAACTGTCCGATGGGCCGCCCGAACTGCTCGCGCACCTTCGCGTACTCGGTGGCGGTGTGCAGCGCCCAGGCAGCGGTTCCGCACGCCTCGGCGGCGAACAGCACGGCGGCGAGGTCGACGACGAGGTCCGGGCCGATGTCCCCGATGCCGCTGACCTCGCCGATATCAGTGATGTCGCCGATGTCCAGGACGCTGTCCTCGGGCACGACGACGCCGTCCGCGGTGACCTCGGCGGTGGGACGGGTCGGATCGGCGCTCTCGTGTCCGCGTATCGAGAGATCCGCGGCGTCCACGGCGAACCAGCCCGCCGGCGTCCCGAGTACGAGCAGATCCGCCTGCCCGGCGCCGAGCACGGGCGGCGCGGCGCCTTCGAGGCGGTAGCCGCCCGGGATACGGGTGGCGGTGAGCGTGCCGGACCCGAGGGCGACGGCCCCGATGCGCCGGCCGTCGGCGAGGCCGCGTACGAGTTCGCCCCGCCCGGCACGGGTCAGCACGGCGGAGGCCAGCACACTGGGCAGATACGGCCCGGGCAGTGCGGCCCGCCCGGTCTCCTCAAGGACCACGGCAAGGTCCACGAGCGTGCCGCCCCCGCCGCCGTACTCCTCGGGCAGATGCACCCCGAGCAGCCCCTGCGCCACGGCCCCGTCCCAGTAGGCGGGCCGCCCACCGGTGCCGGCTCCCGGTGAGTCGAGCAGTTTCCGTACGGCTTCGGGCGGCACGGCCCGCGCCAGCCAGCTGCGTACGGAGTGCGCCAACTCGCCCTGCTCCTGCGTGATTCCGATGCTTCCGGTGCGTCCCGCGCTGCGCGTGCTTGCGGTGGCCATGCGCGGCAGATTAGAACACGTTCCAATCTGATGGAAGGTCAGATACGCGAAATGCTCCGACTCAGGTCACTGAATTCCGGTGGCTCTGGTCACCATGCGTTGATGACCGGCGCGTCGGGTTCGTGCTGCCGCCAGGCCTCATTGAGGCGCGCGAGCCGGTCCGCGGCGGCGATGCCGCGCAGGGACGCAACCTTGCCGTCGCTGACTTCGAACGCCACGGCGCCCACGACCCGGTCGTCGACCACGGCGAGGACGGCCGGGGAACCGTTGACCAGCGCGATGTGGAATGTGGGGGAGCCGCCGGCCAGCCGCCGCTTCGCCGGAGTGGGCTTGAAGCCGGCCCGCACGTAGGAGGCGATGCGCTCGCGCGTCTTGTACCGCAGCAGCCGCCTGGCCAGTCCGGCGCCGTCCGAGACCGCGGTCGCGTCGGCGGTGAGCAGCGCCACCAGGCGTTCGGTGCGCCCCGACGTGGCGGCGGCGAGGAACTCCTCGACGATCCGGCGCGCGGACGCGGGGTCCACCTCGTCGCCGCCGCGGCGCTCGGCGGCGACCCGGCGTCGGGCCCGGTGGACATGCTGCTGGCTCGCGGACTCGGTGATGTCGAGGATCCCGGCGATCTCGGCGTGGGGGTAGGAGAAGGCCTCGCGCAGGACGTAAGCGGCCCGCTCGACCGGCGAGAGGCGCTCCATGAGGGTCAGTACGGCCAAGGACACCGATTCGCGCTGCTCGAAGGTATCGGCAGGGCCGAGCATCGGGTCGCCCTCGAGGAGTGGCTCGGGCAGCCAGTCTCCGACAGCGCGCTCATGGCGCGCCTGCGCCGAGCGGAGCCGGTCGAGGCAGAGATTGGTGACGACCTTGGTCAGCCACGCCTCCGGCACCTCGATACGTTCCCGGTCCGCGGCCTGCCAGCGCAGGAACGCGTCCTGCACGGCGTCCTCGGCGTCGGCCGCCGAGCCGAGCAGACGGTACGCGAGCGAGGCCAGCCGGCCCCGGCTGGCCTCGAACCGATCGATGGCTGCGCTGTCCATGCGGAACAACCTATGCGGCGACCCTCACACCGACCCCGTCAGGCGCGGTGGCCAGGCGGCGCTTGCGCTTCGGCATGCCGAAGGTCGGATGGGCGATGCCCCACCCGGCCCCCTTGAGCACGCCCGACTTGAGCCGCGCGGCGGTCCTGCCGCCCAGGTACCAGGACTTCGACCGGACGTCCCCGTCCACCATCTGGAAGATCGCGTCTCGCCGCCCGAGGCTGATGTGGTTGCCGTGGTACTTCAGCCCGGTGGTCGGGACCTCGCCGCCCGTCAGGCGCGCGATGATCGCGGCGGTCGCCTGCATGTTGGTGAAGCCGGCCGAGGCGCAGGACATCGGCAGCGGCCGGCCGTTCTCGCCGATCGCGTAGGCGCAGTCACCGGCGGCGTAGACGCCCGGGTGCGAGACCGAGCGCATGGTGCGGTCGACGACGATCTGGCCGGTCTCGGCGACCTCCAGGCCGCTGGCGGCCGCGATGGGGTGCACGGCGAACCCGGCCGACCACACAGTCACGTCGGCCGGGATGGACGTACCGTCGGCGGCGATCACCCGTGTCGGCTCGACGGCTTCGATGCCGGTGTGCTCGTGGACGGTGATGCCGAGCCGGTCGAAGGCCTGGCGCAGGTGACGGCGGGCCTTCGGGGAGAGCCAGGCGCCCAGCTCGCCGCGGGCGGCGAGCGCGACCGAGAGGTCGGGCCGGGACTCGGCGAACTCGGTGGCGGTCTCGATGCCGGTCAGCCCCTCACCGACGACCAGCACAGTGCCGTCCTCGCCCAGGCCGGCCAGGCGCTCGCGCAGACGCAACGCCGAGGACAGGCCGGTCACATCGAAGGCGTACTCGGCCACGCCGGGGACGCCATGGTGGGCTACGGAGCTGCCGAGCGCGTAGAGAAGCGTGTCGTACGCGAGCTCACCGTCGCCGTCCTTGCCCGTCACGGCGACGGTCCTGCGCTCGGGGTCGACGCCGGTGACACGCGCCAGGCGCAGCCTCACCCCGGTGCCCGCGAATACGTCGGCGAGCTTGCGGAACGCGAGGTCCTGGCCGATCGCGAGCTGGTGGAGCCGCATCCGCTCAACGAAGTCGGGCACGGCGTTGACGACGGTGATCTCGGTGTCGGCGGGAGAGAGCCGGCGGGCCAGGTTTCCGGCGGCGAAGGCCCCGGCGTATCCAGCGCCGAGTACGACGATGCGGTGCTTCATGGAGTTGCTCCTGTCTCGTTCGCGTGCCCCTTGAACGAGACGGCGCCCCGATTGCTGACAGGAGCCGGGTGTGACGCGGGTCACCGAGCCTCCGACAGGCGCTTGAGCCTGTCTTGGGCAGTCGAAACGGGGCGATGCAACCTTCGATGAGACGGCCCACCGCCCGTCAGCCCCACTCAAGGTTGCGAATGGCAGGTCCGCCGACCCGCCTCTCGCAAGGTTCAGCCGGACACGACAGCGACCCGGCGATCGCCTTGTCCCCGCTGAGCCCCGCGAAGTTCCGGGGCGCAGTGATCATTGGCCTACTCGGCCGTCGATCCGCTCGCGCAGGAGGTCGGCATGGCCGCAGTGTCGCGCGTACTCCGCGATCTGCATCACCAGGATGTCGCGAAGCTGCCCGTCCCCACCGGGTTGGGCGCCGAGGTCGGCGAAGCGGGCGATGAACCGGTCGGTCAACTCCATCTCGGCCCGCCACTGACGCCAGGCGTCCTCCACGACCGCCGGGTCGGCGGTCGCGCCGTTCCAGTCGCCGTCGCGGTCTTCGGCGGTGCGGTAGATCCTGGGCGAGTCCTCGCCGGCCAGCCGGCGAAAGTGTCGTTCGTCCTCGGCCATGTGCCGCACCAGCCCGAGCAGGGACATCGTGGACGGCGGTACGGAGCGCCGGGCCATCTGTTCGGCGTCCAGGCCCGTGCATTTCATTTCCAGGGTGAGGCGGAAGTGACGCAAGCCGTCGAGCAGCGCGCTGCGTTCATCGACGGTCTCGGCATCGCTCTCGCGCGGGTCGTCGTCCGGATCAACCCACATGTCGGTATAGATGGTTGACCGCGTCCACCGAGTCGCCGCCGCTTCATCGGCGTGCTCATCCAAGTCCATCTGGGCATCGTCGCGCGCGTCGGCACTGTCCGCCACCAAATATCGGGCATCCGCGCCGGCCGACGGCCGGGCAACCGTGTTCAGACGGGGAACGTGAAGGTGGCGCCGCCCCCTGCCTTGACCAGCTCCACGGCCGCCTGGTGCGCGGCCCTGGCCGTGTCCTCGTCGGCCGCCGGCACGGGGCTGCCCTGCACGGCGTACCACTCGGTCGCACCGGTGTGCTGCACGGTCACCTGCGCCTGGCCCTCGATCCACGTGGTGTGCACCGTCAGGTCGCCGGTGATGGGACCGCCCTCGGTGGTCATGACGCCGCCCGAGCCGGCGATGATTCCCTGGGTGGTCCAGGTGGCCCAGGTGTCCATGACGCCTCCACAGCGGTACCAGGTCGAACAATCGGGGTTGCACCATCTTGTCCGAATTTCCGCCCGAACACCCGTAGGCACGCTCCGGTCCGCCCCCGGCCGGACTCCCGGCCGGAGCCGGTCACGGGGTCACCCGGTCACGCGGCACTGGGGGCGCCTCCCATCGCACGGAGCATCCCGACCCCGCCGGTGCGCAGGAAGCGCACCACGAAGACGGCCGCGAGCAGCAGGAAGAGGATGTTGAGCCACGTCGTGTAGTCCAAGGACACGCCCTCACTCGGGACCTTCGCGGTGGACTGGTCCGGGATGAGCCCGAGGGCGCCGAAGACGAACTCCACCACGTAGGCGGCGGCGACGATGGCGGCGTAGAACGTCGCCAGGATGAAGGCGGCCATCCTCGCCCCGTAGTACTTCCGGTAGATGTTGAGGATCGGCACGATCAGCAGGTCGGCGAAGATGAAGGCGACCACCCCGCCGAAGCTGATCCCGCCCTTCCACAGCACCACCGCGAGCGGCACGTTGCCCACCGAGCAGACGAACGACGCGATGGCGACGAGCGGCCCGATCAGCGGGCCCCAGAGCTTCGCGGCCAGTGGATGTCCCTCGAAGAAGAACGCGCTCCAGAAGGAGTCCGGCACCCAGGCGGCGACCGCCCCGGCGATGAGCAGGCCCAGAACGAGGTCCCGCAGGATCGCCGCCCACTCCATGACGAAGACGTGCGACGTGGCGGTGAAGCCCTCGCGCGACAGCAGCCGGTGCCAGAAGGAGCCCTCGCTCGGGATGGACATGTCCATGGCCGCGTGGCCCTCCATCGAACCGGCCCGGCCGTGTTCGGCCTGCTCACGGGCCTCGCGCACCAGCCTTTCGGTCAGGAACAGCCGGAACAGCACCGCCAGCACAATGATCATGATCGGACCGCCCACGAACTCGGCCGCCGTGAACTGCCACCCCATCAGCAGCGCCAGGATGATTCCCAGCTCGACGACGAGGTTGGTGGAGGCGATCTCGAAGGCCATCGCCGCGGTGAAGTTCGCCCCCTTGCGGAACAGGGACCGGGCGAGCGCGACGGCCGCGTACGAGCACGAGGAGGACGCCACACCGAGGCCGGCCGCCCGAGCGAGGCTCTTCGGGCTGTCGTCGCCGAGGAGGGAGACGACGGTGGACTTGCGGATCACTGCCTGCACGACGGCGGACAGCGTGAAGCCCAGGATCAGGGCCCAGGTGATCTCCCACGCCATGGACCCGGTGAGGGCCAGGGCGTGCAGCACGGCGTCGACTGCGGCATCCATGCCGCCCAGCCTGGCGCTACGGGCGCACGGGACGGCCCGCTGACACGGCGGCGGACCGCCCACCCACCCCGGATGGCGGGCCGCCCACCCCTGTGGACGTCAGGCTCGCGTCAGAGGTCGCCCTCGGCGGCGGCCGTGACGAACGCCGCGAAGGCGGAGGGCGCGACGGCGAAGACGGGGCCCCCGGGGTTCTTGGAGTCACGGACGGCGATACGGCAGGGCTGGGGGGCGACCTCGATGCACTCACCGCCGGTGTCGGAGCTGTAGCTCGACTTGCGCCAGTCGGCGGCGCCGAGAGGGGCGCACTCGACGCAGTCGCCGCCGGTGTCGCCGCTGTAGGACGACTTACGCCAGGCGGCGGCGCCGAGGGGGGCGCACTCGATGCAGTTGCCGCCGGTGTCGCCGCTGTAGGACGACTTACGCCACAGCGCGCCCGTCAGGGTCTGGATGGTGTCCATACCGTTCCTCCATTACGCGGGCGATGTGTGCCGCCGAATCCTCGACGGAGAGGGCGGCTGCCTGCAAGTGATCGTAACGGAGCGAACCCTCCCTGAAAGCTTGCGGATTGGCCGTCATATGGCCCTGCACGAAGTCCTCGGTGTAGACCAGATCGGGATCGCCCTCGAACCGCAGCAGGTTGAACTCTCCCATAAGGCCAGCATGGGCTCCCGCCCCGAAGGGCAGGATCTGTACCTGCACCCACTCCCGTCTGCGCAGACCCAAGAGGTGGGCGAGTTGGTTGCGCATGACCCGCCTGCCACCGATCTCCTGGTGCAGCACGGCCTCGCTCATCACCACCCAGATCAGCGGCGGGTGTTCGCGCTCCAGGATGCGCTGACGCTCGATGCGAGCCGCGACCCTGGCGTCGAGATTGCTCTCGTCCCGTACGCCCAGCACCGCCCGCGCGTACTCCTTCGTCTGTAAGAGCCCGTACACCAACTGCGGCTGGAACGTGGAGATGTACGCCGCCTTCGCCTCCATCTCCGCATACGCCTGGAACCAGTTCGGCAACTGGCTCCTCAGCACCAGCCCCACCAGCCGCGAGAACACCCCGCCCGTCCCCAGCGCCGCGTCCACCCGCTCGCTGAAGTCCCGCGTCGGCACCTTCCTCGCCGTCTCGATCTGGCCGATCAGCGACCCCGTGCAGAACACGCAGCCACCCAGCTCGCCCTGCTTCAGCCCGGCCTCCTCGCGCAGCCTGCGCAGCTCCGAGCCGTAGTAGTCCAGCGGCGAGGCGCTCGGATCGAGATCGCGGATATTGGCCATGAGGCAGTCCCCCAGCTCACGCAAGCACACACCGTGCGGCGTCCGTTCCGGTACGTAGCCGAGCGTAATCGCCCAGCACCACGCTGGTGACATGAATCACTTAACTGACCACTCACCAGCGGACATTGCGGGCCGCTACCGCATGGGCCTCACCGTCGGTGAGCACTCGGCGCGGCATCTGCGGCGCATCCTGCGGACTGTCCCGGCCCGCTGGGACCTGGTGCGACGCGAAGCCGTGACCTGCCCCCGCCTACGATGTGACCGCCCAGTACGCCTGCACGAGCCGGAGGATCCGCCATGGCAGCCGCCGCCACCGCCGCCCCCAAGCCGGAGGTCCTCGCCGCTTTCGAGACCGCGAAGGGCTTCATGCCCGTACGGGAGGGGCTCGCGCTGTACGCGGCCGCGGCCGAGGCCGGGGCGCTCGGGCTGCCGCTGCTGGAGGTCGGGACGTACTGCGGACGGTCGACGATCCTGCTGGCGGACGCCGCCCGCGAGGCCGGGACCGTCGCCGTCACCGTCGACCACCACCGCGGCAGCGAGGAGCAGCAGCCCGGCTGGGACTACCACGACCCGACGGTGGTCGACCCCGAGGTGGGCCGGATGGACACGCTGCCCACCTTCCGCCGCACCCTTCACAAGGCCGGCCTGGAGGACCACGTGATCGCGGTCGTCGGGCGGTCGCCGCAGGTCGCGAAGGTGTGGGGCGGCAAGGTCGGACTGGTCTTCATCGACGGCGGGCACACCGACGAGCACGCCACGAACGACTACGAGGGCTGGGCCCCGCACCTCGCCGAGGGCGGGCTGCTGGTGATCCACGACGTCTTCCCCGACCCGGTCGACGAATGGACCGGCCAGGCCCCGTACCGCATCTACCTGCGGGCCCTCGCCTCGGGCGCGTTCACCGAGGTGTCGGCGACCGACTCGCTGCGGGTGCTGCGGCGCACGGGGGACGGAATCTGAGGCGCGGGGCCGGACATCCCCTAGCATCGCGACGTGCCGTACGACGAGAACCAGCCCTTCCCCCGGCGCCGCCGCCCGGTTCGCGGCGGCGCTCTCCTCGCGGTCGCCGCGCTCGCGGCGACCTGCCTGGCCGGATGCGCCGGGGACAGCGGTTCGCCGAAGGCCCCGCCCCTGCACCGGGCGGCCACGCCTCCCACGGCTTCCGCGTCGCCCTCGACGTCCGCGGGCGCGCCGGCCGCACCGCCGGGGAGCCCAGCGGCGTCCTCGACGGCTTCCACCGCGAAGGGCCCCCTCGCCGGGAAGGTCGTCGTGATCGACCCCGGCCACAACCCCGGCAATTTCCGTCACACCCGCGAGATCAACGAGCTCGTGGACATCGGAACCAATCGCAAGGAATGCGACACCACGGGCACGTCTACGAATGCCGGTTACACCGAGGCCGAATTCACCCTCGATGTTTCACACCGTCTTCGCACTTTGCTGGAAAAGCAGGGCGCAACGGTTCAATTCACCCACGACAATGACCGTCCTTTCGGTCCGTGCGTGGACGAACGCGCCCGTATCGGCAACAAGGCCGCGGCCGACGCCGTGATCTCGGTCCACGCGGACGGCTCGGCGAGCGGGAACCGCGGGTTCCATGTGATCCTCCCCGCCCTGGTGAAGGGGGGCGCCGCCGACACCACCCGCATCGTCGGCCCCTCGCGCGAGCTCGGCGAGCACATCGCCGGGAAATTCGTGCGCGCCACGGGCAGCGCACCCTCCAACTACGTGGGCAACGGCACCGGGTTGGACGTACGCGAAGACCTCGGTGGGCTGAATCTGTCGACCGCACCCAAGGTGTTCATCGAATGCGGCAACATGCGTGACGCGAAGGACGCGGCCCTCCTGACGAGTTCGCAGTGGAGGCAGAAGGCGGCGCAGGGAATCACGGACGGCATCAGCACCTACCTGCTCGGGTAGATGCGGCAGGCGATAGATTCGTTTCCGTCCGGGGGTACGGGGGCACCCCGGGAACGCACAGTATCCGTACCATGGGGGCCACCCCCGAGCTTCACGCCGTGCACCGCCGACCGGCGGCACCGACGACCGCCCCGACGAGACGCAACCGATTAAGGACCTACACGTGAACATCCGCTCCCTCACTCGAGGCGATGGCGTGGTGATCGGAGCAGCGGTGGTGCTGTTCATCGCCTCGTTCCTGGACTTCGCCAGCATCGACTGCCCCAGCGGCATCGACTGTTCCAGCGCGGACCTGCCGAACGCCTGGGACTCGCTCGGCACGGTGATGTCCATCTACATCGCGGGGATCATCGGTGCACTGCTGATCGTCGCCGGCCGCGCCACGCCGGGTCGCAAGGTCGCGGGCCTGGACATCGGCCAGTTCGGCGTCGCCTTCACGGTCTTCGCCCTCTGGGCGATGTTCTGGACGGTCATCGACATGAAGGCCGACCTGGGCGCCGGCGCGATCCTGGGGCTGCTCGCCACCATCGCGCTGGCCGGAGCCGCCATCGCCACCCCGCTCGTTCCGCAGCTGAAGGCCGCCCTGCTCGGCGCCCCGAAGCCCCAGACCCCGCAGCCCTACGGCGCGCAGCCGCAGGGCGGATACGGCTACCCCGGCGCCCAGCAGCAGCCGTACGGCGCGCAGCAGGGTCAGCCGCAGCCGTACGGTGCCCAGCCCGGTCAGCCTCAGCCCGGTCAGCCCCAGCACGGCCAGCCTCAGGCCGGTCCGGCGCAGGGCCAGCCGCAGGGCGGGCCCGCGC
>NZ_JBSGZO010000221.1:0-13915 GCF_053611045.1 Streptomyces sp. NPDC054841
CGGCCGATGGACGCGGCGGCGCCGGGGACGCTGGTCGACGAGGCACAGCGCCAGCTGCGCGAGGTGCACGGCCCCGACGCCCGCATCCCCGACCCGACGGCGGCCTACTTCCAGGACTGGGCGCAGGACCCGTACGGAGCGGCCTACCACTTCTGGCAGGTGGGGGCGAAGAGCTGGGAGATCATGCCGCGGATGCGCCACCCGCTCCCCGACGACAACCTGTACGTCTGCACAGACGCGTGGTCGACCGGGCAGGGCTGGGTCTACGGCGCGCTCTGCCAGGCCGAGCTGGTGCTCGAGGACCACTTCGGCCTGCCCCGTCCGACATGGCTCCCGCCGGACACCTACCTCGGCCAGTAGGCCGCCGAGGCGGCATGCCGGCCGGCCGGAGCGCCCGAGGGGGAGGGCCGTGGTCGTGCTCCGGCCCTCCCCGCGTCGGTTTCAGGGAAGAGTGATCCGGGCGACCTGCGGGTCGTGGTCGCTCTGCTGGGTGGCGAATTCGGCGTTCACATGCACGATGTCGTAGCTGTGCGAGGCGCCGGCCAGCGAGGAGGACAGCAGGATGTGGTCGAGTGCCTGCGCGTTCCCCTCGTAGACGTAGGTGTAGCGCTCGGCCTCCGGCAGAGTGACGGGCAGGTCCGTCAGACCGGCGCCGACCAGCGTCTGCACGGGCGGGGAGTACGGGAAGTCGTTCAGGTCGCCCGCCGCCACGACCCGTGCCTGGGGGTCGATGGCGAGGACCGATTCGACGAAGTTCCGTACCACCGTGGCCTGCTGGTTCCGCTGCGTCTCGCTGGACAGCGCCGGCGGCTGGTAGCGGCCGAACAGCGGGTCGTCGCCGCCCTTGGAGTTCCAGTGATTGGCGATGACGAACAGCGGCTTGGAGTCGACGTAGAACTTGCCGACCAGCGGCTTACGGCTGGAGCCGAAGGCGGAGTCGGCCGGGTCGATACGGCCCGGGTTGTGGCTGAGGTCCACCCGGTCCGCCGGGTTGCCGCTGTCGGAGACGCTCACGGCGGTGGTGGAGCCGCCCGGCGTTCCGGAGGCGAAGGCGAGCCCGATGTCGGTGCGGAACAGGAAGCCCACCCGGATGTTGCCGCCCGGCTCTCCGCCGTCCTGGTCGTCCACCGGGTTGATCTGCCGGTAGGTGTACGCGGGCCCGCCGGCCGCGCTGATCGCGCTGATCAGCCGGCTCCAGGTCTGGTCGGCGGCCACCACCGAGCTGTTCGTCGCACCGTCGTTGTCCTGGATCTCCTCGACGGCGAGGATCCCCGGCGCGGCCAGATTGGTCACGACCTGCTGGGCGAGCCCGTCGAACTTGCTCTGCGCGTCGCCCGGGTCCAGGTTCTCGACGTTGAAGGTGGCCACCGAGATCTGGCCCGCGCCCGGCCCGCCGGCCGTTTCGGGGGCGAGCCCGCTGTTCACCCGGCTGATGGCGCTGGTGAGCAGAAGCTTGAAGTTGCCGAAGGAGTAGTCGAGCACGCCGACCGCCGGGCCGGAGAAGTGATCACCCACGTTCACACCACTGGGCACGGACCCGGCCAGGGCGGCGTCATCGAGGTGCACCCGCTCGGGATTGGCATCGGTCTGGCGCAGGACGATGCCGCCGCGTGCGGTGCGCACCGCGGCGTTCGCGCCGTCGTCGGCGAGCACCGGAATCTCGTTGAAGGAGTTGCTCGCATCCACGGCCACGGGATTGTTGAGCTGGACCCGCATTCCCTCGAGCGACTCGTAGAAGTCGATGCCGTCGGTGGTGGCGTCGAAGGTGCCGGAGGTCTCGACACTGCCGGTGGCGTCGTTGTCGATCACCGTGGCGGGCGGCACCCGGCCACCGGTACCGATCACTCCGGCCGGCGGGACCGGCTTGATGCCCAGGACGCTGACCGAGGGGGACGTGATCTCGGTGGTGGTCAGGTTGGTGGTGCTCGCTCCGCCGGGCCGGAACTCGGTGACGCCACCGCCGACCGAGATCTCCTGGCCGACACCGACCGAGGGGGCACTGGAGGTGAAGACGAACACGCCCTCGGACGTTGCGGCATCGCTGTCCGGGCAGGGGTCCTGGAACCAGAAGCCGTTGCTCTTCACCGCGGTGACCACGCCCCGTACGTCGGAGACCGACTGGCCGCTGCGCGGGGACAGGTGGCCACTGCCCTGGATGTCACGTATCCGAGTGGTGTAGCCGGCGCAGTCGCCGCTCCCACCGCCCTGCGAGTTCTGCGGAGTCGGGGCGACCTCGGCGAAGTCGTTCCCGTTGTTGTCGGTGTCGGTGGCCGGGTTCGACCGGGTCGCCGAGGAGGTGTTGGACAGCGTCGGCGCGGGGGATGTCTCGTAGTCGTTCGCCGCTCCGTAGCCGAGGAAGTCCTTCACCCCCGGGGCGGTGTCGCAGTTGCCGCCGCATGTCAGGGCGGTGGTCGAGGTGACCAGTGCGACCTTGCCGGAGGTTGCCGACATGTTGGTGGTGCCGCTCGCGTCCGGGGCGGGCAGCAACGCGCCCTGGCTGCCGCCGGAGCCGACCCGCACCAGGTACCTGGAACCCGGCTGGATCGTGCCGGACAGCGCGGTGACGGCGTACGTGGTGCCGGATGCGGAGGCGTACTGCGTGGACCAGCCGGAGAGGCTGACCGCGCTGCCGCCCCGGTTGTACAGCTCGACGTAGTCGTTGCGGTAGGGGGCGCCGCTGTTTCCGCCACCCCCGTACACCTCGCTGATCACCACATCCGGCGAGGCGGGGAACGCCGGGGGCGCGAGTGCCCCGGCGACCGCGCCCACCACGGCGGTGGGAAGCAGGGAGAGCACCACGGCGCGAGCGGTGCTCCGTCGGCGCGACCGGCGGCGATGATGATCCATGATCGGGCTCCTGACCAACGATGCGTGGTGGGGGGCGAGTTGAACCCGTCATGGTTACCCTGCGAAATGCGTCGATCACTATCGAGAGAGGGCGACGGCCGGACGACTCGTGGATGAACTTCCCGTGCGGCCGACCGGGCGGTGTGCCCCGCCGCCGCATCCGGAAGTCGTGAGCACGGCACCCGGATGCCCGGCCGGGCCTGGGCCGGACGTTCACGGACCAACACGGTCCAGACCGCCGCGGTCGCCGTCCCCCGGTCCCCGGCACCCGTCTATGCGCTCGGGTGGATCCCCTTGACGGCGTTGTCGAAGACCGGCCGGTATTCCTTCCATTGCTCGCTCGGCGCCGACAGGTAGATCACGTACTGGGTCCCGTCGGCGTTGGCGAAGGCCAACTCGACCGCGCGGAAGTCCCGTACCCGGCCCTTGAAGGTGAACTCCCAGTATCCGGCCGGCCGTCCCCGGAACGTCGTGCTGCTCATCCTGACCAGCTCATAGCCCGGATTGTCCCTGCGCGTCTGGTCCTCCTCGACCTCACTCCAGTGCCGAACGGGATCGGATCCCGCGAACTGAACGGCGTTGACCCTCAGTCCCACCAGCCCGGAGGGGTCGAGATAGGCGACTTCACCGTCGGGCCGTTCCTTGCGGGTCCAGCCGTCCGGCACCGGCACCGAGAGGCCCATCTTCTCCGTCTCCCGGTGGTAGCCGGAGGGGATCGCCGGAGCCGCAGAAGGGCTGGTGCTCGGAGGCTGGGCCGACACGGAGCCCGTCGCCGCCGTGTCCTTGCCGGCGCCGGCCGGCTCGTGCGGCCACAACAGGACGGCGCCGCCCGCCACGACGGCAGCGACGGCCAGCCCTGCGACGGACCGCAACACGGTGCGGCGGCGCGTGCTGCGTTGAGCGGGGGCCGGGGACAGTTCACCATGGGCCGGCCGCGTGGGGCGGTCGAGGCGGGCGGTCTGTGCCCCGGCCGCATCCGCCAGAAGGCGCTCGGCCTGGCGCACGCCCATGCGCTGTCCCGGCTCCTTCACGAGCAGGCCCTCGATCACCGGGGCCAGCTCCCCGGCGTTGGTGAGCGGCTCGTACGGGTACGCGGCAATGGCGTACGCCGTCTCGATCGGGGTGTCCCGGCGGAACGGCGGCCGCCCTTCGACCGCCTGGTACAGCATCGCCCCGAGCGACCACAGGTCCGAGGCGAAACCGGCCTCGGCGCTGCCCTTGAGACGTTCGGGTGCGAGGTAGTCGAGCGACCCGACCAACTCGCCCGTCCTGGTCAGCGAGGGCGTTCCGGACTCGAGCGCGATCCCGAAATCGGTGAGCACGACCCGCCCGTCGTTCCCGAGCAGCACATTGGCGGGCTTCACATCCCGGTGCAGCACCCCGGCCCCATGCGCGGCGCTCAAGGCGCCGGCCACCACGCAGCCGATGCGCGCCGCCTCGTCGGGCGGCAGCACACCCTCCTTCAGCACGTCGCTCAACGTGACCGAAGGGATGTACTCCATGACGATGCAGGGCAGGCCCTCGTCGTCGACGACGTCATGCACCACGATCACATGGGGGTGCGCGACCCGTGCTGCGCTCCGCGCCTCCCGCCGGGTCCGCTCGTAGAGCCGCCGAAGCTCGTCGTCCTCCAGATGCGGGGGAACGTGCAGCTTCTTCACGGCGACATGCCGCCCGAGGAGCTCGTCCTCCGCACGCCACACGGTGCCCATGCCACCGCGCCCGATGCGCTCCACCAGCCGGTAGCGGTCGGCCACAAGCCGCCCAAGATCGGACACCGTGAGACCCCAGCCTTTCCCGCTCGTGCACCTGCACGCCCCGAACGCACAGAGGAGAACCATAACCGGTGCCCCGAGCAGCGCCTCCGGCCCAGCCGGGAGACCGGGGACCGGTCCAGCAGTCCCTCAAGGACGATGCCGCCGCGTGCGGCAGGACGTGCTCCAGGGCTCGGGAGGCTGCTTGTTGAGCGGCGTGAGCGAGCAAGCCTGACAGATCCGGGCCAACCTGGATGATCCCGACCCAAGTGTCCGACTCCGGCGGGCAGTGAGCTCACGTATCCCTTGCGCGGAAGACCTGCCTCGGCAGTCGGGGCTGTCCGAGGGCGCGATTGTCGCGGACACCTCGGCCGAGAAGCCACAGCACACAATTTCCCCCGCGGGGCTCCGAACAGGTCCAGAAGTTCACGTGGTGAAAGCCGGGCCGGACCCCTGCAACGCCAGCCGTTACGATCTTCCGGGAGGGACTGTGATCCGCATTCTGCTGGCCGAGGACATGCACATGATCCGTGGGGCGCTGGCCGCCCGCCGCCGGCGGCTGACCAACGGGCAAGACGCGTGGAGCGCCCGGTGCGGTGAGAGCCGCACGCCGGGTGCGGAGCGCGGCACGGGGAAACGGGCCGGTGGCAACACCGGAACCGCGCCCTGTGCCGACTCAACCGGCCCGTTCTACCGGTCGGCGTTATATGCCCTCCTAGCGCGCATCAACGCCTACTTGGTGCGATGGATCCGCCGAAAGTACAAGTGGCTTGCGGGGCTGAGGAAGGCCGTCGAGTGCATGCAGGGGATCGCCAAGCGGTATCCCCGGTTGCTCGCACAGTGGCAGTGGACAACCGAAGCCTCCGTCGCCTGGTGATCAGGATGACAAGAGCGAAGTGACGAAGGACTGTCACGCTCCGTTCTGTGGGAGCCCGGGGGTGAGATTCCCCCGGGACACCCGACTCTTGCAGTCGTCGAGGTCAGCTGCTGACGGGCCGCCAAGACTTCAGTCGAGGGATCCCGTGCTGGTCCAGGAAGTGCTGGAAGGCGGTCGGCAGCCGGGGCGGGGGCGCTTCGCCGGTCGGCGGCAGGCCGCTGAGGCGTTCGATGTTGACGGTGATGGTCGTGAAGACGCGCTGCAGGTGGGCCTTGGGCTGTCCCCGGTAGCGGCTGCGGCGCATGCCATGTCCGTGAGCGAACTCGTTGACGGTGCCCTCCACTCCGGAGCGGACCGCATACCGGGCCTGCCAGTCGGGCGTCTGCTGCTCGGCGCGGACGCGGACTTGCAGGTCGCGGAGTTCTCGCGGGGGAAAGCCTACGTTCCGGGCGCTTTTGCGGGAGGTGGTGCACTGGGTGCGGACCGGACACGGCTGGCACTGGCCTTTGGTGAACCGCGCCACGATCAGTGGTGCCGCAGTGGGCGAGGAGGTTGGGTAGGGGCCGTGCCAGACCTTGCTGACCTGGCCTTGGGGGCAGGTCACCTGTCGGTGGTCGAAGTCGATGTGGGAGTCGTCCCTGCCGAAGCCTTCGTTGCTGCGGTGCTGGCGGGTGGGGTTGCCCGGAAGCGGTTCGGTGACCGTGACCTGGTGTTCTCGGGCGGCTTGTTCCAGGTGGACGAGGGAGGTGTAGCCGCCGTTGACGAGGTGTTCGGCGGGCAGCAGGCCGCGGCGTCCCAGGCGGGTGTGGATGCCGGGCAGGGCCTGGGCGTCGTTCGTGGTGGCCGGAGTGGTGGCTACGTCCGTGATCACGTTGGCGCCGTCGGATGAGCAGGTCTCGGTGAGATGGGCGACGAACTCTTTCCAGTGGGTGGTCTGTCCCCGGCGCGCGTAGCGGGCCGTCGGGTCGTAGGGGGAGACGATTGCGCAGGACGAGGGCGGCAGCCCGCCGTCGTGGTCAGTGCGCCAGCGCAGGCGGCCCGCCGCGTCGCGGTAGTAGTTCTGCACGACGATCTGCCGCAGGGCCTGGACCCGGGGACCGAACGCGCGGCCTGCCCCGTGCCCGCGGCGATGCTCCAGCAGCCGTAAGGCGTCGTCGCCAGTGGTGTTGATCCAACAACGCTGAAGGTCAATACACCTAGCGGGCCATGAGCCCCCAAACCGTCCTCCCGGGGGCCATTTACACCCGCCCCTACCGCCTCGCGCCGCCGCGATCACGGGAGATGGCGGGAGATCAACGCCCCTTGCACTGCCAGCACTCGCACGGCGGCCATTCCGAGGTCACCATGGGGGCGAGGTTCTCGGTGCTGCGTACGGTCCGCGTGGGCCCCCACGTCTCCCCGTCGTCCCGAGACACCCGGAGCGTCATCAGCGGCCGGTCGGTCAAGGGTGGGACCTCTCTGCCGTCGCTCATGACGGGTGCGCCGCTGCCTGGTGCTGGCGGAGCGCCACATTGCGGTCAGATACCTCGCTGTAGTCGCCCCTGGAGCGCGCGTTCTCCCTGGCAACCACGATGGACAGGCAAGCAGAGCAGCCGGGCTTGGCCGAGGGCTCAGCCGGAAGCTCACTCAAGTTGTATGCCTGCGGTTTCTGCGTCACCATGCGCGGCCTCCCCAGCCGATCTGCTCTCGATGCCAAGACCGTAGGAAGTGGCGAGTGTCAGGCTCCACAAACTTGCATGAGCTTGCACACCAATTGGCATGGCTCATAGCGATATTGACGACGTCTCCGCAGTTCAACGAAGCTGGTGCAAGCCCCAGCAAGCACCTAGACCAGGGAGCCAGCCATGGCCGTAGAGTTCGTCGGAATCGACCCCAACACCGATCGGGACCACTGCCCCACGGTGTGGGCGGACGCGGAAGCTCAGGAGATCTTGTTGCAGGGATGGAAGCCGAGCCCCGAGACTCAGGCGGAGTGCGAAGGGAGCAGCCCCGCGAACGGTCCGGTGCCCGACAACGAAGCCATCGTCAGGTTTCCGGCCCGGATGATTCCGATGATCAGGGAGGCGTGCGATGCCGTCGAGCGTGCCCAGCTTCGCTGAGCTGCTTGGCCAGTGCGAGCGGTCCGCGGTCCACCTGGAGCTGCGTGACTCCTACGCCCCCACGGACCGGCTTGAGGCATGGAAGCGGGGTGAGCGGATCAATTGGGAGGACCGCGAATCCTGGTGGCACTCCTACGACCAGTTGATCACGGATACCGTGGCCCGGGGTGTTGCCATCCGCCGGGCCCGGGTGATCTCCGAGCCCGTTTCGGACTACATCCGCTGGGAGCACTACGTCACCCGCGCCAACGTCACGGCGGGGGAGGAAGTGCGCTGGCTGCCACGGCGACGGGCCACGACTCTCGCGTTGCCGGGCAATGACTTCTGGCTGTTCGATGGTGCCCTGCTCCGGGTGCACCACTTCTCGGGTGATGGCGTGGTGGTGGAGGACGAGATCACGGCGGATCCGGACGCAGTGAAGCTATGCTCCGCCGCCTTCGAAGCGGTCTGGGAGCGAGCGATCCCGCACCACCTGTACAAGATCTGATGAAGGCCAGCTCCATGCCCCCACACCCCTCTTCACGCGTTCAGAAGGCTCGCGAAGACCTTGCCGGGCGTCTGCGCGAGATTCGAAAGGATGCGGGGATCAGCGGGCGGGAGCTGGCCGTCAGGTGCGGCTGGTCAGAGTCGAAGTCATCCCGGATCGGGAACGCCAAGACCCCTCCCTCCGACACGGACATCAGAGCGTGGTGCCGAGCCTGCGCCGCCGACGACCAGGCCCCCGACTTGATCGCGGCAAACAGACAGTCCGCCGATGCTCATGTGCAGTGGAGACGACTCCAGCGGAGCGGTCTCCGTCGCCTGCAAGAGTCCACAGGAGACCTGTACCAGCAAACCAAGACGTTTCGGGTCTATGTCTCCGACGTGATCCCCGGATTCCTCCAGACGCCCGGATACGCCGCTGCCCTGCTGTCGTCCATCGCAGACTTCCGGGGAACGCCGGACGACGTGAGTGATGCTGTGGCGGCCCGCATGAGGCGTAACACGGTACTGAACAACGGCGCGCGGCGGTTCTCGTTCGTACTGGAGGAGTCGGTGTTGCGGTACCGGCTGTGCAGCGCCGAAACCATGGCGGCACAGCTTGGCCACTTGCTCGGGGTTATGGATCTTCAGAACGTTGCCGTGGGTATCGTCCCGTTCTCGGCGCAACGGACCGTGTGGCCCATGCCCACCTTCACGATCTTCGACGACACCAGGGTGCACGCGGACACCCTGGATGCTGCTTCCACCCTCACGCAGCCTAGCCAGGTTGAGTTGTATGCCCGAGCCTTTGAGCGGCTGTCACAGGGGGCTGTGCGTGGAGCTGCGGCACGTTCGCTCATAGCGGGTGCGTTGGCGTCCCTGGGCTGAGTGAACTGGTTCTCGGACAGGTGGGAGGCTCTGTGTCCAGAGCTGGAACGGTTGGTCACGTGACCAACGCATGACCAACAGCGCCCGGAACGGGTGAGACAGCAGGTGAGCATGACCAGCCCTTACAGCCTCCAAGGGGTCTCACAGGGTATGTTTACGCAGGTCAGCTAGTGCCGTATCAGGCAACGTTCGCCCTGTTCCTGATGAGAGGATCACCTGGCAATCGCCGGGGCTGTCAGTCTCGGGGCGGGGAGGGGCCAAGGGTGGCGACTGGCGAGCCGTGGACGGGTGATGACCGAGAACACAACGATCAGTGCCATGCCCGCTGGTGTGCGTCGTTGAATCGTTCGACCGCTCAGCCCGACTATCCGGACGAGTGGTACGACGCTCAGTGCGGAGGGTGCCGCTTCTGGATCGCGCTGAGCGGGCAGCTCGGCCAGGACTACGGGGCCTGCACCAACCCCGCCTCGCCATTCGACGGACGGGTGCGGTTCGAGCACGACGGCTGCCAGTGCTTCGCGGGCCGCGAGGGCTCGTTCGGATAGACGCTGGTCAGGCTACGTTGGCGCGGGCGACGACCCGGCGGAGGCGTTCGTCAGCGGCATGTTTGTTCCGCCAGATGATGTAGCGGCGGATCATGCTGCCCTGGGCCTTGTGGCTGGCGTGGTCGGTGCCGTCGAGGGCGAAGTAGCGCAGGGCGGTGAACTGGGCCTCGATCCGGTTGAGCCAGGAGCTGTTGGTCGGGGTGTAGGCGATCTCCACGTTGTTCGCCGCCGCCCACGTCGCGACCCGCTGGCACCGCTTCGTCGTCAGGTGCGGGGAGTAGTTGTCGCAGACGATCGCGATGCGTACGTCCGCCGGGTGCAGCGAGCGCAGGTAGCGGCAGAACTCCAGGAACTTGGACCTGTTCTTGGTCTTCTTGATGTGCCCGTAGAGCTGGTTCTTGGCGAGGTCGTAGGCGGCGAACAGGTGGCGGACCCCGTGTGGGCGGGTGTAGGTCGCCCGGCGGCGGGGCCGGGGCTCGCGGTCGGGGTTCTTATTCCGTCCGCCGCGCTCGGCCCATTGCCGTCCGGGGTGGGGCTGGAGGTTGAGCGGTCCGAACTCGTCGAGGCAGAAGACGACTTCGGGCTCGTCTTCGTCGGGTATGACCTCGCCGTCAGCGATCGCGTAGAGGTGCTCGACGCGGGCCTTCTTGGCCGCGTAGTCGGGGTCGCGGGAGGTCTTCCAGGTCTTCACGCGTTGAAAGGAGACGCCCTCCTCGCGGAGCAGGATGCGCAGGCCCTCGTGGCTGATGTCGTCGACCACCCCCTCGGCGACCAGGAAGTCGGCCAGCTTGGCCAGGCTCCAGGTCGAGAACGGCAGGCCGTGCTCGGCCGGCTTGGACTTGGCGATCTTCTTGATCTCCCGGCGTTCCGGGAGAGTGAAGACCTTCGGGCGACCGCCTTTGTATTTCGGGTAGAGCGAGTCGAAGCCATCGGCGTTGAAGTTGTGGAGCACGTCGCGGACCCGGTCCGGGCTGGTGAACGTCACCTCGGCGATCTTTGCCACGGGCATGCCCTGCGCGGAAAGCAGCACCATCTGGGCCCGCCGCCAGGTCACCACCGATCCGGTGCCTCTGCGGATGATCCGCAGCAGCCGCCTGCCCTCGTCGTCATCGATCTCCCGGACCCGCACGCGTTCAGCCACGTGATCATTCTGGCCGTCTCGTGCCGCCCGGCGCAGCAACCGGGCGACACGTCACGACAGGGCGAACGTTGCCTGATACGGCACTAGTAGGGCTTGGTCAGGTTGGGGCTGGTATGGGTATGTCGCGGTGACAGGTGGGGCAGGCGCCGTTCCAGGTGGCCAGGAGGGTCTGTAGTTCGCGGACGATCCGGTAGAGGCTCAGGCCGGCGCCGTTCCTTTTGGGGCTCTGGCCAGCCGCTGGAGGGTGCAGAAGGCGTGGGCGACGGAGACGAGGGTGACGTGGTGGTGCCAGCCGCTCCAGGTGCGGCCCTCGAAGTGGGCAAGTCCCAGGCCTGTTTCATCTCGCGGTAGTCGTGCTCGATGCGCCAGCGGAGCTTGGCCAGGCGGACCAGGGTGGTCAGCGGGGTGTCGGCGGGCAGGTCAGAGAGCCAGAACTGGACAGGTTCGGCCTGGTCTGCGGGCCACTCGGCCAGGAGCTGGCACTCGGGCAGTTCCGGGCCGTCGGCCGCCTGGCGGACCTCGCGTCCGGCGGGGCGGATCCGCAAGGTCACGAACCGCGAGTACATCCGCTTCAGACCGCTCCTGCCGGTGGTGGGCCGGGAGCCCTCACGCCATTGCACCGGCTTCGCCGCATTCCTGCCTGCCGCGATCACCAGCTGTTTCACCGACTGCGGCTTGTCCGGGTACTTCGCCATGGGTGGCCGTCCGGTCCCGGAGTAGGGCTCGGTCACGGGGACGGCCTCGCCGGGCTGGGCCGAGAGGGTGGTGGAGATTCCGACCACGTAGTTGAGGCCGCGGGCCCGCAGGCCGTGCCGGAAGGCCGCGGCGTCTCCGTATCCGGCGTCCGCGACGGCCAGTGGCACCTCGATGCCCCACGAGCGGGTCTCGTCGAGCATGTCCAGGGCCAGTTGCTTCTCCACGTGCCGAACATCGTCCGGGATGCCACAGGCGCCGCGTCGGGCAGCCTTGTCCGGGTCCGCTTTCGGCGAGGAGGGATCCCAGGTCTCGGGCAGGAACAGCCGCCAGTCGACCGCCGCCGAGGCGTGGTCGGACGCCAGGTGCAGCGAGACGCCCACCTGGCAGTTGGTGACCTTGCCCGCGGTGCCCGTGTACTGCCTCGACACGCACGCCGATGCGGTCCCGTCCTTGAGGAACCCGGTGTCGTCGAAGACCAACGCACTCGGCCGGATGACCGTCTCCATCTTCCAGGCCAGCCGGGCCCGGACATGCGCCGGATCCCACGGGCTGGTGGTGATGAAGTGGGCCAGGGCCTGCCGGTTCCCGTCCTCACCGAGCCGGGCCGCCATCGGCTCGACCGACTTGCGCTGCCCGTCGGTCAGCAGGCCCCGCAGGTAGACCTGCCCCCACCGACGCTGATCGTTCCGCGCGAACGGCTCGAAAACCTCCGCCGCGAAATCCTCCAGATCACACCGCACCGCGGCCAGGTCCTCAGGTGTCACATCCGATCAACGGCACAGCCACTCAACTGGACACGCCACCAGAGAGTGAATCTGACCAAGCACTACTAGCTACTTGCCCCTGAAAAAGGGTTCGGGCTGGTGACGGGGCCGGTGCTGAGGTGCGCCGGTATGTGGCCGCTTGGCCGATGGTCTGTTCTTCACTGGCTGAGGACGGTCATCCGCTGGAGGTTGTAGGCGAAGATCCCGAGTCCGGCCCAGGTCTGGGCGCCGGTCAGGTGGCGGAGGCGGGTGCGGCGGAAGCCGAAGCTGCGCTTGAGGTGGCTGATGCGGGCCTCGATGCCGACTCGCCAGTTACGCATCCGCCGGAACGGGCGAGTGTGTTCGTACTCGCGCCGTGCCTTCCCGGGTTTCCCGGCCCGTTGCAGGCCGATCCGCTGGACACCGAGTTCGGCCAGGGCGAGATCGTTGGCCGCGGTGCCGAAGCCGCGGTCGGCGACGACTGTGCCGGGCGGGCGGCCGGTCAGTGTGGTGACGCGCTCTACCGAGGGCACCAGCTGCGGTGCATCGGGCGGGTTCCCGCGCTGGACCTGGTGGTCGACGACGAAGCCGCGTTCGTCCTCGGCCACCAGCGCCGTGTAGCCGAACTGGGTCGGGTGCTGGGGTTTGCCCTTGCGGATCGGCCGGGCATCGGGGTCGGCTAACGACACCATCCGGTTGGGGATCGTGCGGGTGCCGGCCAGCCGCAAAAGTGGTCTGCTCCAGCAGCCGGCGGGTGCCCGCCATGGTCTCGGTGAGCTCGCCCACCAGATGGGCGAGCTGTCCTGAAGGCCGTTTGCCCAGCGCACGCAGGGCGTTGCGCTCCACTGCGGCCACCTCCCGCAGTGTTGCTCGGGCCACGGTGGCGATCTCGCCGGTGAGACGGTCGATCTCGCCCAGCGCCTGACCGGTGCGTCGTCGCAGGGTGCGTGAGATCTCCTTCAGGCGGCGCCCTGCCGATCGGCCGCGGTCTCGAAAGCGGGTGCGCTTGGCTGCGCCTACGGCCTTGATCCGCCGCACCAGCCGACCGATCTTGCGCACGCCATGCTCCAGCAGGTCGGCGTCCGTGGGGTGGTCAATGTCGGCTTCGATCACGGTGGTGTCGATGCGCAGCTTGCGGCATCGCACCAGCTTGTCCTCGACCAGCTTGCCCAGCAGCGCGGCGTTGAGTTGCTCGACGGTCTGCGGACCGCTGCGGCGCATCAGCTTGATCAACGTGGTGGGGTGCGGCACCGGGGTCTCCCCAAAGGTCAGCCCAGTGACAGACCCGACTTCTTCAGGGGCAAGTAGCTAAGGGGCTGGTGCCTGAGTGGAGAGTTCAAGTCCCCCTCGGACACAAGCACTGACGATACGCAGACGAGGGCCTCGACCTTACGGTCGCGGTCCTCGTTTCGTGCTCGTAGCCGATGGTGATGCCGAGGGCTTCGTAGAGCGGGCCTTTCTTCTCGGTGTCGGTTGCGCGGATGCGCTGTGCGATGTCACCGAGACTCTCGGTGAGCATCAAGAAGTATCTCTGGCCAAAGGCGGCGCCGGCGGTTCCTGAGGAACCCGATTGCTGTCCTGAGCGTTCTGGCACCCTTCGCGACTGCGCTGGTCACCGCACTCGTGCCCAACGGCGCTTAGCCTTGAGAGCCGTATGGCGACCCCGCGCTCCCAGGTGGCTAACTGCGACGCTCAAACTCCGGGAACTTCGCCTGCCCGTCGTCGTACACGTCGACGTCGACCAGGTCCAGGCCCTGGCCGTCCATCACCTGCACCAGGTGCCGGGCAGCCTGGCGGGGCGGGTAGCGGGGGCCGGGACGCTGCGGGCGGGGTCGGCCGATCCAGCGGCGCGGGCGGGGAATG
>NZ_JBSGZO010000222.1:0-13834 GCF_053611045.1 Streptomyces sp. NPDC054841
GAGCGGAGGCGCCCGCCGGCCGGCGACGGGAGGCACCCACCGGCCGTGCGAGCGCTTCGGCGACCGGCTCGGCCGACGGCCCCGTGCCCCTCAGGAGCACGCCGGCGCCCGCGGCCGACGCCCCCGCGCGGCCCGGGGACGCGCCTGCCTGGCCCTCGGGTCCCGGCCCCGCCGCCACCTCCGGGAGCACACCGTCCGGGCAGACGCTGAACGGCCTGCCCCGCCGCGTCCGCCAGGCCAGCCTCGCCCCGCAGCTGCGCGACACATCGGGCGGACGCACCAGCGGCACGCCCGCAGCGGCCGGCGCCGAGGCACAGGACATCGAACGTGACGCGGATGAAGTACGCGTCCGCATGGCCTCGCTGCAACGCGGCTGGCAGCGCGGGCGTCGGCAGAACGCCGAGGACGCCACCGGCCCCGGCGAGACAGCACCAGGAACGACACCGGAGGGGAACGGTCGATGACCGCACCGAACGCCGCAGCACCCGACACGACCAAGAGCGGCGAGCTCAACTGGCTCCTCGACGAGCTGGTCCAGCGGGTCGGCTCCATCCGCAAGGCCCTCGTGCTCTCCGGCGACGGCCTCGCGACGGGTAAGTCCATGGACCTCACCCAGGAGGACGGTGAGCACCTGGCCGCCGTCGCCTCCGGCTTCCACAGCCTCGCCAAGGGCGTCGGCCGCCACTTCGACGCGGGACGGGTACGGCAGACCGTCGTCGAGCTCGACGACGCCTTCCTTTTCGTCACCGCGGCGGGCGACGGCAGCTGTCTCGCCGTGCTGTCCGACGCCGACTCCGACGTCGGCCAGGTCGCGTACGAGATGACGCTGATGGTCAAGCGCGTCGGCGTCCACCTCGCGACGGCACCACGGACCGGACTGGCCGCCGGAGGGTGAGTGGACCGGCATGACTGAAGTCAGACAGCAGGTCCAGCAGCCGCACCACTGGTTCGACGACGACGCGGGACCGGTGGTCCGTCCGTACGCGATGACACGCGGCCGTACGAGCAGTACGACCCGGCAGCAGCTCGATCTCATCGCGCTCGTCGTGCCGGAGCCGGCCGCCGACGACCCCGGCCGCGACCAGACGCTCTCGCCCGAACATGTCGAGATCGTCGAACGCTGCGCCAGCATCCCCCAGTCGATCGCCGAGCTCGCAGCGGGCCTGGACCTCCCCGTCGGGGTGGTCCGGGTCCTCGTGGGCGATCTCGTCGAGGACGCACTGGTCCACGTAACCCGTCCCGTTCCGCCGGCCGAGCTGCCGGACGTGAGCATTCTCCGCGAGGTGATCAATGGTCTTCGGGCGCTCTAGCCGCAAGGAGCCGCCGGTGGAGCCGGTGACACTGAAGCTCCTGGTCGCGGGTGGCTTCGGGGTCGGAAAGACGACGCTGGTGGGCACGGTCAGCGAGATCAAGCCGCTGCGGACCGAGGAGACCCTGAGCGAGGCCGGCCGGCCCGTGGACGATCTCGACGGCGTCGAGTCCAAGAGCACCACCACCGTCGCCATGGACTTCGGCCGGATCACCCTCCGCGAGGACCTGGTGCTCTACCTCTTCGGCACACCGGGGCAGGACCGTTTCTGGTTCCTCTGGGACGAGCTGGCCCAGGGCGCGCTCGGCGCGGTCGTCCTCGCCGACACCCGCCGCCTGGAGGACTCCTTCGCGGCCATCGACTACTTCGAACGCCGGGGGATCCCGTTCACCGTCGGTGTCAACTGCTTCGAGGGCGCGGACCGCTTCCCGTCCGACTCCGTGCGGGCCGCACTCGACCTCGACCCCGAGGTGCCGCTGATGATGTGCGACGCCCGCGACCGTGAGTCGGTCAAGTCGGTACTGGTCGCGGTCGTGGAACACGCGCTGGTGCGCTCCACCCGGGAGCGCGAGCCCGCGACCACCTGAGGTGACACGGCCCGTACCCCCACCGAGGTAACACGGCCCGTACCCCCACCGACAGGGGTACGGGCCGTGGCTCGTACGGGACAGCAGGCCTACGCGCCGTCCTCCTTGTGCCAGCCGAAACTGCGCTCCACCGCCCTGCGCCAGTTGTCGTACTCCCGCTCGCGGGTCTCCGCGGCCATCCGGGGCGACCACTCGACATCGCGCCGCCAGTGCGCCTTCAGCTCGTCCAGACCGCCCCAGACGCCGGTCGCGAGACCGGCCGCGTACGCCGCGCCCAGACAGGTCGTCTCGGACACCCTGGGCCGGATCACCGGTACGCCCAGCACATCCGCCTGATGCTGCATCAGCAGTTGGTTCGCGGTCATTCCGCCGTCGACCTTCAGCGTGGTGATCGGCACTCCCGAGTCCTGGTACATCGCGTCGACGACCTCACGCGTCTGCCAGCTCGTGGCCTCCAGCACCGCCCGCGCCAGGTGTGCCTTTGTGACGTACCTGGTCAGACCCGTGATGACACCACGGGCGTCGGACCGCCAGTACGGCGCGTACAGACCGGAGAAGGCAGGCACGATGTACGCCCCGCCGTTGTCGTCGACGCTCGCCGCCAGGGTCTCGATCTCGTCGGCGCTGCGGATGATCCCGAGCTGGTCCCGGAACCACTGCACCAGGGCGCCGGTGATCGCGATCGACCCCTCCAGGCAGTAG
Source organism: Streptomyces sp. NPDC054841 (assembly GCF_053611045.1). NCBI lineage: Bacteria > Bacillati > Actinomycetota > Actinomycetes > Kitasatosporales > Streptomycetaceae > Streptomyces > Streptomyces sp. NPDC054841. Next base: position 2,599 of record NZ_JBSGZO010000222.1, read on the forward strand.
ACAGGGGCGGCGTCACCGATCTTGTAGCCGAGGGTCGTGATCAGCCCGCTCTTCGACGGAACCGGCCGGTTTCCCGTGTTGAGCAGGAGGAAACTTCCCGTCCCGTACGTGTTCTTCGCCGTGCCCGTGTCGTAGCAGGCCTGGCCGAACACGGCCGCCTGCTGGTCACCGAGGGCGGAGGCGACCGGCACGCCCTGGAGCTGGCCGACGGCCGTCCCGTACACCTCGGCCGAGGACCTGATCTCCGGAAGGACCGCTTCCGGCACATTCATCGCCGCGAGGATCGAGGAGTCCCACTGGAGGGTCTCCAGATTCATCAGCATCGTGCGGGAGGCGTTGGTGACGTCCGTGACATGGACCCCGCCGTCCGTGCCGCCCGTCAGGTTCCAGATCAGCCAGGAGTCGATGGTGCCGAACGCGATCTGGCCACGCTCGGCCCGGCCGCGCAGCCCCGGCACATTGTCCAGCAGCCAGGCCGCCTTGGGCCCGGAGAAGTAGCTGGCGAGCGGCAGACCGGTCGCCTCACGGAAACGGTCCTGCCCGTCCGGGCCACCGAGTTCGGTGCAGAGAGCAGAGGTACGGGTGTCCTGCCAGACGATCGCGTTGTGCACGGGCTTGCCGGTCGCCCGGTCCCACAGGACCGTCGTCTCGCGCTGGTTGGTGATGCCCAGCGCGCTCAGCTGTCCGGCGCGCAGCCCTGCCTTGGCGAGCGCCCCCGCCACCACCGCCTGGACCTTGGACCAGATCTCGGTGGCGTCGTGCTCCACCCAGCCGGGCTTGGGGAAGATCTGACGGTGTTCCCGCTGGTCGACGGCGACGATCGCGCCGTCCTGGTCGAAGATGATGCAGCGGCTGGACGTGGTGCCCTGGTCGATGGCGGCGACGTACTTCTGGGAGGTGTCCGTCATGACGTCCCCTTGTGGGTCTGGGGGCCGAGCCCCCGGTTGGATGGTCAGAACGCTGCGTTGAAGATCAGACCCGCGAGGAGACCGCCGAGGAGCGGGCCGGCCACCGGGATCCAGGCGTAGCCCCAGTCGGACGTCCCCTTGTTGGGGATGGGCAGCAGCGCGTGGGTGATCCGCGGCCCCAGGTCGCGCGCCGGATTGATGGCGTAGCCGGTGGGCCCGCCGAGCGACAGACCGATGCCGACGACGAGCAGCGACACCAGCAGGATCGAGATTCCGGAGCCGTAGATTCCGGCCGGCTGGCCGGGAATCTGGCCGATGCCGATACCGGCGTTCCGCCCGAGGGCCAGGATCGGCAGGACCAGCCCGACCGTCGCGATGGTCTCGGTGACGAGGTTGGCGACGGGATTGCGGATCTCCGGAGCGGTCGAGAAGATCCCGAGCGTCGGCTGGGCGTTCTTGATATCGGCGTTCCCCTGGAACTGCGCGTAGTAGACCAGCCAGGCCAGTACGGCACCGATGATCGCGCCGGTCATCTGCGCCAGGATGTAAAGCGGCACCTTGCTCCACTCGCCGGTGTCGACCGCGACGCCCACCGTCACGGCCGGGTTGAGATGGCCACCGGACAGCGGCGCCGCGGTGTACGCGCCGGCCAGCACGCCGAACCCCCAGCCGAAGGTGATGACGATCCAGCCGGAGGCTCTCGCCTTGGAATGGTGCAGGGTGACCGCGGCGCACACGCCCGCGCCGAAGAGGATCAGTATCGCGGTGCCGATGACCTCACCGAGGAAGATGTCTGCGTTGCTCATTGCGGCTCCAGGGCTGGGTGTGTTTCCCATGGCAACGGAGCCGAAGGCGGGGGAGTACAGGGGGTGTCCCATGCCCCGCCCGGCGTCCGTGACGAGCGTGGTGAGCGTGTCGAACTGCGGCGGTAGCGGGACCGGCGCCGACGAAGAGGCAGTTTTCCCCCGGTGTTACTGCACCGTCAAGGTCGCCGACAGCAACCGCAGTTCACAGCATGTGCTCGACTCGTCCGCAGGGAGGGCCGACCCGGGCCCAGCGGCTTCAGCGGACCGCGACGACCGCCGAGCCATGGCCGAACAGACCCTGGTTCGCGGTGATTCCGGCGCGTGCCCCCGCCACCTGGCGCCCGCCCGCGGTGCCGCGCAGCTGCCAGGTCAGCTCACACACCTGGGCGATGGCCTGCGCGGGGACCGCCTCGCCGTACGACGCGAGCCCGCCGCTCGCATTGACCGGTACCCGACCGCCGAGCGCCGTCGCCCCGTCCCGCACCAGTTTCGCGCCCTCCCCTGCGCCGCACAGGCCGATGTCCTCGTACCACTCCAGCTCCAGCGCCGTGGACAGGTCGTACACCTCGGCGAGCGACAGGTCCTCCGGGCCGAGCCCGGCCTCCTCGTACGCGGCCCGCGCGATGGACGCCCGGAAGCCCAGTGGGGACGGCTGCACGGCGGCAGCCGAGTCCGTGGCGATGTCCGGGAGATCGAGGACGGTCCTCGGGTAGGTCGGGGTGACGGTCGATACGGCACGGATGCGGACCGGGTCGGCCACGCCGTTCCGGCGCGCGTACTCCACGCTCGACAGGACGAGCGCCGCCCCGCCGTCCGAGGTGGCGCAGATGTCGAGCAGCCGCAGCGGGTCGGCGACGACGGCCGACGCGGCGACCTGTTCGGCGGTCACGGTCCTGCGGTAGCGGGCATACGGATTGAGCGCGCCGGCCGCCGCGTTCTTCACCTTGACCTGCGCGAAGTCCTCCAGGGTGTCGCCGTACAGCGCCATGCGGCGGCGCGCGTACAGGGCGAAGTACGCCGGGTTCGTGGCACCCAGCACGCGGAAGCGCAGCCAGTCGGGATCGTCCGGCCGGTCGCCGCCCGCGGGGGCGAAGAACCCCTTGGGCGCGGAGTCGGCGCCGACGACCAGCACCACATCGGCCATGCCCGCCAGGATCTGCGTCCTGGCGGTGTTGACGGCCTGCGCCCCGGACGCGCACGCGGCGTACACGCTGGCGACGCGCGCGCCCTGCCAGCCCAGCGCCTGCGCGAAAGTGGCGCCCGCGACATAGCCGGGGTAGCCGCAGCGGACCGTGTCCGCGCCCACCACCGACTGCACGTCCTCCCAGCGGACTCCGGCGTCGGCGAGCGCCGCCCGAGCCGCGGCGGTCCCGTACTCGACGAAACTCCGTCCCCATTTGCCCCACGGGTGCATGCCCGCGCCGAGCACGGCGATGTCGCTCATGGTGTCCGTCCGTTCGCTTCTCCGGCCACGCGGCGCAGCGGTGCGGCCATCGATGTCTTCTGCGGCCCGGTGGCCGCGTGCCCGTCGCTCACTGTGTCCGCCCGTTCGCTTCTCCGGCCACGCGGCGCAGCGGTGCGGCCATCGATGTCTTCTGCGGTCCGGCGGCCGCGTGCCCGTCGCTCACTGTGTCCGCCCGTTCGCTTCTCCGGCCACGCGGCGCAGAGGTGCGGCCATCGATGTCTTCTGCGGTCCGGCGGCCGCGTGCCCGTCGCTCACCGGTCCACCTCCACCGGACGCCAGTGCCAGGTCGTCCAGGCCGTCTCCGCCTCCTCGTTGAGAATCCCGGGCACCACCTCGACCTCCATGCCGATGCTCAGGTCCGCGACGGTCACGCCGGGTGCCGCCTGCCCGAGGACCACCATGCGCTCGGCAGCGAGCTCGACGGCGACGAGCGTGTACGGCTCCCACTCGGCGTCCGGGTCGCTGACGTACGGCGCCGGCGGCCGGTAGCGGCCGTCCGTGTACGACCACACGCGGCCGCGCTTCGACAGGGGAACCTCCGCCAGCTCGCCGCCGGCGCAGCCGGGGTTGCGGCAGTGCACGTCCTCACGCGGGAAGAAGACCGCGGAACAGGCGGTACAGCGGGTGCCCAGCAGCCGGAACTCCCGCTGGTCGTCGCCTTCGGTGAACCATCCGTCCACCACAGGTGTGCGCGTGCGCGCCACGGTCCCTCCCCGGAAGCCCGCCAGTAACTGACGGATCGTCAGAACGGCTGTAGTGTGCCACGACTCGGCGCGCACGACGAGCCCCTGTGCGGCCGCCGCCGGTCGACCGAGTTTCCGGCCGGGCGGACCTTTTCTCCGGATCTGCCGAAAGTGAGAACCGGATAAGCCCCAACGGCGTCCGGTACGAATGAACGGGTGGCCGGAACCCACGGGGGTGGTCCCGGCCACCCGTACCTGATAGACGGTGCGCATGAGAGGACTCGCTTCCGCAATCCGCGCCCGCGCTCTGACCCTCATCACCGCGGCGCTGCTCTCCGCCACCGCCGCCACCGCCGCCACCGCCGTCTCCCCGGCCGCTGCCCGCTCGGCCCCCGAGCCGAAAGCCCCCGACGAATTCGTCGCGCTGCGCTCCGCGGACCCGACGATCATCCAGGAAATGCGCTACACCACCGCGCACAACTTCGTGGGCGAACCGATCGACGGCTACCAGCAGCCGGTCTGTATCCTCACCCGCCCGGCCGCCCAGGCACTCCACCTGGCCCAGCGGAAACTGCTGCGCCAGGGCTACTCGCTCAAGGTCTACGACTGCTACCGGCCGCAGCGCGCCGTCGACCACTTCGTGCGCTGGGCCAAGGACCTGGACGACGAGCGCATGAAAGGGGAGTTCTATCCGCAGGTCGAGAAGGACCGGCTCTTCGCGGACGGCTATATCGCGGAGAAATCCGGCCACAGCCGTGGCAGCACCGTCGACCTGACCCTCGTCGAGCTCCCGGCCGCAAAGACCCGTCCGTACGTGCCCGGCGAGCGGCTCATCCCCTGCTACGCACCGCAGTCCGAGCGCTTCCCCGACAACTCCGCCGACATGGGCACGGGGTTCGACTGCTTCGACACCCTGTCGCACACCGACGACCCGCGTATCCAGGGCAGGCAACGTGCCGCCCGCCAACTCCTCAAGAACGCACTCGGCGACGTCGGCTTCGTCAATCTGCCCGAGGAGTGGTGGCACTTCACCCACAAGCCGGAACTGTTCCCCGACACCTACTTCGACTTCCCCGTATCGCGGAGGTCGCTGACCTGACACCGCCTCCCACCGAATTCACACCGACCTGACGCCGATCTGGCACCGGCCGCCGACCTGGGTCCGGCGTCGCGTACAGTCCGCGTGTGACCGAGCCCAGTGAACCCACCGCCCACCCCGGGAAGCACATCAAGGACTCCCACTGCTCCAGCTGCGGGGCCCGCTACCCGATCGCCGCAGGCTGGCCCCGCACCTGTGCCGCCTGCGGCGACACGGCCTACCGCAATCCGCTGCCCGTCGCCGTCGCCCTGCTCCCCGTCACCGGCGGGCACGGGACCGGACTCGTCGTCATCACCCGCACCATCGAACCGCAGCGCGGCGGGACCGCGCTGCCCGGCGGGTTCATCGACCAGTCCGAGGACTGGCAGCACGCGGTCGTACGGGAACTCCACGAGGAAACCGGCATCGAGGCCGCCCGCGAGGACGTCACGCTCGCCGACGCGCTCAGCTCGCCCGGCGGTCACCTGCTCCTCTTCGGCCTGCTCCCGGAGCGCGCCGCGACCGCCCTGCCGCCGTCCGCCCCGACAGAGGAGACCGAGGGCTGGCACGTCCTGTACGAGCCCGCCGAGCTGGCGTTCCCGCTGCACACCACGGCCGTACGGAACTGGTTCGCGGGCCGCTACCGGTAGAGCCTGCCCGGTGGATCAGGCCCTATCGGGTGCCACCACCCCGTACCCGTACCGGACGCCCCGCTGCCACCGCCCCGTCGGCCGCGACCCGCTCCACCACCACCCGGCCGTCCACCAGTCGCGACGTGTACCGCTCCACCTCCGGGCGCGCCGATACGTCACCGGAGTCCTCGACCACCAGACCGCTCCCGGTACGCCCCGCCGCAGGCGCCCACACCTCCAGCTCGGTCCCGCCGTCCTCACCGCGCACGGGAATCACCGCACCGGCCCGCGCCAGTACCGGAATCCGTGACATGGGCGCGTCCAGCAGCACCTGGCCCGGCCCCTCGTACCCCTCCCCGGACACCGTGTCGTACCACCGCCCGCGCGGCAGCCGCACCGCCCGCCGGTCCGTTCCCCGCTCCAGCACCGGCGCCACCAGCAGCGCATCACCCAGCAGAAAGGCGTCCTCGCAGTCGCGCAGCGCCCGGTCGCCCGGCGCACCCCACCACACGGGCCGCACATACGGCGCGCCGGTGAGCCGGGCCAGCTGCGCCAGCGTCACGAAGTACGGGCGCAGCCGCTCCCGTTCGAGCAGCGCCGCCTTCGCGTGACCGAGGGCCTGCGGACCGAACTCCCACGGCTCTCTGCGTCCCGCGTCGATCGCCGCATGCGTACGGAACAACGGCAGATACGCGCCGAGCTGGAACCAGCGCAGAAACAGCTCGGGCGACGGACTGCCGTCGAAACCGCCCACATCCGGGCCCGAGTACGGCACTCCGCACAGACCGAGACCCAGCACGAGCGAGAGCGACGCCCGCAGCCCCGGCCAGCCCGTCGACACATCGCCGGACCAGGTCCCTCCGTACCGCTGCATCCCCGCCCACCCGGACCGCGAGAACAGGAAGGGACGCTCGTCGGGCCGTAGCCGGCACAGCCCCTCGTAACCGGCCCGCGCCATCGCCAGCGCATAGACGTTGTGGGCCTCGCGGTGGTCACCGCCCCGCCCCTCCAGTTCGTGCCGGGCCGAACGCGGCAGCGTCCTATCGCCGAACGGCGCGAACGACACCGGCTCGTTCATGTCGTGCCACACCCCGGAGAAGCCCTGCGCGAGCCGCTCCTCGTACAGGCCGCCCCACCACTCACGCACCCGCGGATCGGTGAAGTCCGGATACACGCACTCACCCGGCCACACCACCCCACGCACCTCGCGTCCGCGCGGGTCCCGGACGAACGCCCCGGCCGCCGCACCGCTGTCGTACACCGCGTTCCCGGGCTCCGCCTTCACCGCGGGATCGACGATCGACACCAGCCGCACCCCGTCCGCACGCAGCTCCTCCGCCAGCCCCGGCAGATCCGGGAAGCGCTCACGGTCGACGGTGAAGACCCGGTACCCGTCGTAGTGGTCGATGTCGAGATGCAGCGCCGACAGCGGAAGTCCCCTCTCCCGGTAGCCCGCCACCACCCGCCGCACCTCCCGCTCGCTGCCGAAACCCCAGCGCGCGTGCTGCGGGCCCAGCGCCCACGCCGGGGGCAGCGCGGGCGCGCCCGTGAGCGCCGTCCAGCCGCGCAGGACGCGCGCCGGAGTACCCACGACGACCCAGCAGCGCAGCGGCCCGCCGCCCATCCGCACCTCGCTGGTGCCCGGCCGGTCATGCCCGGAACCCGCGCCCTCCTCGCCCTCGCGCAGAGTGACCTGCCCCTCCCACGAGCTGTCGAGGAACGCGAGATGCGTACCGGCGTCCGCGACCACCAGCTGCACCGGCATCGTGATGTACAGCGGATCGTCGCCCGGACCGAAGCTGCCGCGCGGATCGGTGTTCCACAGCCGATACGTACCGTCCCGCAGCCGCGGCCCCGACGACCGGCCGCCGAGCCCGAAGAACCGCGCGTCGGCAGCGACTTCGGTGCGCTGCAGCCAGCGCGCGGGCCCGCCGCCCGCCGGCTCCCACCAGCGCGGCGGCAGATCCCGGCGCAGGACGACCCCGCCGGGTGTCCGGATCTCGACCGCGCCGTACCGCGACACCGCGACCGTGACCCGTTCCGACACGATCCGCCAGCCGCTGTCCTTGTCCGGCTCCAGCTCGGCGCGCGGATCGGGCTCGGGCGGCGCCCCGGCCAGCGCGTACGACGGCTCGGGTTCGGCACCGTCCCAGCCCCAGAAGACGGTGCCGGCGGCCGTGACCCGCACCCGCAGTTCAGAACGGGCGAACCGGACGATCCCGCCGCCCGGCAGTGGCTCCGCCCCGGTCACCGAGCCCGGCACCCGTGCACGCTCCGATCCCCGCGGCTGCAGCCCCCATGCGTCCGTACGCCGCCGGCGCCACGCCGACCGCGCCGCGCGCAGCCCCTGCACCGTCCCGAAGACCCTCACCGAACGCACCAGCTCACGACCGTCCATGCTGCTCACCCTGCCATCCGGCATGGTCTTGGCGGGGTCCGTTCAACTCCCGTTCACCCGTGGTGGGAGCACACAATCAGCCACCCCACCATGGGTGGCGAACCCTGGTGCGGAAGACGATCACATGGCATCGTCCCTGTCAGCCGCGCAAAAGGCACACCCATGCCCCTGCGCGGGACCCACGCACGTAGACCACGTGCCGACCACGCGCAGAGCCACACAGTTGCCCGGGAGCCGCCCCATGACCTCAGCAGCGAACCCTGCCCCCCTCTGGCAGCCGGATGCCGACCGCATCGACGCCGCCCGGATCACCCGCTTCCAGGCCTGGGCGGCGGAGCGGTACGGTGCCCCGGCCGAGGGCGGCTACCCGGCACTGCACCGCTGGTCGGTCGACGAGCTGGAGACCTTCTGGCGGGCGATCGCCGACTGGTTCGACGTGCGGTTCTCCTCACCTTACGAGCGCGTCCTGGGCGAGCGCACCATGCCCGGCGCCCAGTGGTTCCCCGGCGCCACCCTCAACTACGCCGAGCACGCCCTGCGCACCGCAGAGGACCCCGCGCGCGCCCATGAGCCTGCCCTCATCCATGTGGACGAGACACAGGACCTCACGCCCCTCAGCTGGGCCGAGCTGCGCCGCCAGGTCGGGTCGCTCGCGGCGGAACTGCGCGCCCTCGGCGTACGCCCCGGCGACCGCGTCAGTGGCTACCTGCCCAACATCCCCCAGGCCGTGACCGCCCTGCTCGCCACCGCCGCCGTCGGCGCCGTCTGGACCTCCTGCGCCCCCGACTTCGGCGCCCGCAGCGTCCTCGACCGGTTCCAGCAGGTCGAACCCGTCGTCCTGTTCACCGTCGACGGCTACCGCTACGGCGGCAAGGAACACGACCGCCGCGACGTGGTCGCCGAACTCCGTGGCGAACTGCCCACCCTGCGCGCCGTCGTCCACATCCCCCTGCTCGGCACACCCGCCCCCGAGGGCGCCCTCTCCTGGTCCGACCTCACCTCGTCCGACACGGAGCCCGTCTTCGAGCAGGTCCCCTTCGACCACCCGCTCTGGGTCCTCTACTCCTCCGGCACCACCGGCCTCCCCAAGGCCATCGTCCAGTCCCAGGGCGGCATCCTCCTCGAACACTTCAAGCAGCTCGGACTGCACTGCGACCTCGGCCCCGGCGACCGCTTCTTCTGGTACACCTCCACCGGCTGGATGATGTGGAACTTCCTCGTCTCCGGCCTGCTCACCGGCACCACGGTCGTCCTGTACGACGGCAGCCCCGGCTTCCCGGAGACCGGCGCCCAGTGGGCCATCGCCGAACGCACCGGCGCCACCCTCTTCGGCACCTCCGCCGCGTACGTCATGGCCTGCCGCAAGGCCGAGGTGCACCCCGGCCGTGACTACGACCTCTCGCGCATCCAGTGCGTCGCCACCACCGGCTCCCCCCTCCCGCCCGACGGCTTCCGCTGGCTGCACGACGAGGTCCGCGAAGACCTGTGGATCGCCTCCGTCAGCGGCGGCACCGACGTCTGCAGCTGCTTCGCCGGCGCCGTACCCACCCTCCCCGTCCACATCGGCGAACTGCAGGCGGCCTGTCTCGGCACCGACCTCCAGGCCTGGGACCCGCACGGCAAGCCCGTCATCGGCGAGGTCGGTGAACTCGTCGTCACCAACCCCATGCCGTCCATGCCGATCCACTTCTGGAACGACCCCGACGGCAGCCGCTACCGCGACAGCTACTTCGAGATGTTCCCGGGCGTCTGGCGCCACGGCGACTGGATCACCATCACCGGCCACGGCTCCGTCGTCATCCACGGCCGCTCCGACTCCACCCTGAACCGCCAGGGCGTGCGCATGGGCTCCGCCGACATCTACGAAGCCGTCGAACGGCTCCCGGAGATCCGCGAGTCCCTCGTCATCGGCCTCGAAGAACCGGACGGCGGCTACTGGATGCCGCTCTTCGTCCACCTCGCGCCCGGGGCCGCCCTCGACGACGTCCTGCGCGCCCGCATCAAGCAGACCATCCGCGAACAGCTCTCACCACGCCATGTCCCGGACGACATCATCGAGGTCCCGGGCATCCCGCACACCCTCACCGGCAAGCGGATCGAGGTCCCGGTCAAGCGCCTCCTCCAGGGCACGGCACTGGCGAAGGCGGTCAACCCGGGCTCGGTCGACAACCTCGACCTGCTGCGCTTCTACGAAGAGCTGGCGCGCAAGCGCGCCTGATCCCCGGGTCACGAGGTCACGTTGTCAGTGCTCACGGTTACGGTGAGTGAGCACTGATCAACAGGGCTCACGGGGACCCAGGGGGATTCATGACGCACACCGACGACCACACGCACACCGACGACCACACGCACACCGACGACCACACGCACACCAGCGACCAGGCACGCACCAGCGATCAGGCGCGCACCAAGAACCAGACGCGTGCCAAGAACCGGCAGCGGTCCGTGCGGCGAGCACTGCGCCGCGACGTACCGGCCACCGTCGGCCTGCTGGTCGACGAGCAGGACTTCGCGGCCATGTGCCGGTACCGGACCTTCACGTTCGACGACCATCCCGGCTATCTCCACCAGGTCGAGGGCCTGCTCAGATCACTGTCCGCACAGGGCGGGCACACCACCGTGGCCCTGTTCGACCCGGAGGACTACGCCCGCTTCTGCACCGAGACCGGACTGGACCCGGACACCTCGACGAGCCGTAGCCGCTACACCGCGGAGATCGCGGCCGTCGGCGCCACCGTCGCCTACACGGGCCAGCCGATCGACGATCTGGTCCCCCTGCTCATCAACCGCTCGGTCCGCCAGGCCACATGGGAGTACGCGACATCACTGCTGAGCGACTTCGGCACGTGCGCGGACTGCGGCGAGGACCTCGGACGCTCGGCATTCGACCGCGCGTCACAGCTGCTGCTACGACTCCTCGACACCGCCGGCCCCGGCACGCACCACCTCGTCTGCAGCGTCCCCACCGGGGACGAGCAGCTGCTGACAGTCCTCCACGCGACGCGCACCGCCGCCTCACCGGCCGTGCTCGACTCGTCCGAGGGCGCGGAGTTCGCCACCGTCCTCGCCGTCGGCATCGCCCTCGAAAGCCCCGGGGGAGTAGTGCTCCGCACCTCCGCACCCGACGCACCCGACCGGCTCCACGGCTGGCGCCTCCACCACGGCCGCCTCGTCCCGCTCACCGAGGCCGAGGTCTTCAGCGCCTACTGCACGGACGCGGACACCGGAGAGCCGCTCTCCCCCGAGCCGGGTGTCGAGTACTGCGC
>NZ_JBSGZO010000223.1:0-13813 GCF_053611045.1 Streptomyces sp. NPDC054841
CTCCGGGCCTGGGGAGACCCCATGCATCCGACGCCGCGGCCTGTTCCTCGAAGTCCGGGCGATCAGGCCGACAGGCCCGCCCGGACAGGACCCAGGTCCTGTCCGGGACTGGGCGTCCGCCGGGAAAGGCGCCGGGCGTCGGCTGTGCCGGAGCTTTGCCGCCGGGCGCCGGTCACAGCGGGCTCCGGGTGTCAGCCGCAGTGGGCGACGTTCGTCAGCCGCGTCAGCCCCGCAGGACCCGGCAGGACGCCGCTGGACGCCGCAGCGCGTCAACCCCGTGATGGCCGGGAGGCCGGCTCAGGCACTCGATCGAGTCGGCCGTTCCGGTTGCCGCGTGTCTGTCATGAATTGCCACCTGGGCCCGCCCTAGGATCCCCAGCCATCGTTGGTCTTCCTCGGGGGGCTCAGGCATGGCTGATGGAAGCCGATCCGCGCTGGATCGCAGACGCTTCATCCACCTCGCGAGCAGCACGGCGCTCGGCACGGCGATCAGCACAGCGATCGGCGCCGCCCTCGTCGGCACGGACGGCAGCACGGCGCTGGCCGCCGACGCCGGCCCGGGCGCGCCCGCGGCTCCGGGCCTGCAGGGCAGGCGTGCCGTGGCGCCCCCACTGCCACCTCTTCCGGACCAGCCCGCCGACGGCGTGATCAGCGCGCCCGACCAGCCGGTCCGTATCCCCCGCACCCGGAGCACCCCTACCGCCGAGGCCGTACGGGACGACATGCCCACGACGCTGCCGTTCACGTTCCACACCTCCGGCTACACGGCGCTGCCGGACCTGCCGGAACAGCTGCGGCCCTGGCGCGACCGGCCCACGAGCTGGGCCAGGATCACCCCGGACACCGAGCACACCTACCTCGACCCCGCCGGCGTGATCATGTACCGCCCGAGCAGGGCCACGGCCGGGTACAACCAGCCGGTCACCCAGATCCAGTTCGGACTCGGCTGCATCACCAGCCACCGCACCGAGAAGGACCCCGCCCGCAAGGCGCTCTTCCTCAAGCGCGCGAAGGCCCAGGCGCAGCGCCTCATCGACACCCGGGTGGAGGCGCGCGGCGCGTGGTACTTCCCGTACCCGTTCGACTTCACGCACCGCTCCCACAGCGGCATCTCCTACCGGGCGCCGTGGTACTCCGGGATGGCGCAGGGCGAGGCGATCAGCCTCTTCACCCAGCTGTCCGGGCTCGACGGCGTGACCGCGGCGGAGCGCAGCCTCTACCGGGCGGCCGCCGACGGCGCGTTCGCCTCCCTGCTGCGCGGTGACGACGGCAGTCCGTGGGTCGTGAACCGCGACAGCGCGGGCTATGTGTGGATCCAGGAGTACCCCGTCGCCGCTCCCGGTGCGTCGGACTGCACGTACAACGGCATGATCTTCGCGATGCTCGGGCTCTGGGACTACGTCCAGGCGACGGGGAACACCCTCGCGGCCCGGCTGTACGACGGCGCGTGCACGACCATGGAGCACTGCTTCCCGACGCTGCGAAACCAGCGCTGGGCCTCGTACTACTGCCACACGCACCGGATCCCGACGCCGTCGTACCACCAGCACCACATCAATCTGTACCGGCAGCTGCACTGGCAGACGGGCAGCCCCCGCTTCGCCCACATGACCGACCTGCTGACCGACGACTTCCCCGCCGGGTTCCTGCCCGCGGGCTCCCCCGTCGCGTTCGCCGCGGGTGCGCACACCCTGTACCGGTACGACACCGACGCGGACGGCGACTACGTCGCCTCGAAGGGCGACGCCGAGCTCGCCCGCAGGACCGTGACCTTCTCCCGGCCCACTCAGGTACCGGCGAACCGGCGGCGGCGCATCAAGGGCCGCGGCGTGGCGTACCGGATCGCCGCGGGCGCCTACGAGGGCTGGTGGGCCGGCGAGGCTTACCCCAAGGCCTTCCTGCTCGGCGAGTACCTGCCCACGGTCTACCGGCCGGAGCGGACGCTGGCCCTCCCCGCGAACCGCGCGGTGACCTGCTACCGCCTCGGCACGGGCAGCAGGGCCGGCAGCACCCGGACTGTGACATTCGCCAAATCGTCCACCGCGCCCTTCGACCGCCGGTCGCTGGTCAACGGCAGGGCGATGTGCCGGATCACGGCCGGGGGCCTGGCGGGCTACTGGGTGCCTGCGTCGGACGTCCTCACCGACGGCCGCTGAGAAGCGCCGGGGACCTCGCACCCGGGGCCGTCCGCCTGCGCGGAGGGTCCCGGGTGACCCGTTTTCGGCCGAAGTACGCAGACGGTTCACGAAATCGTTATGCGGTCGCCGTGTGGCTGGCACGGGCGTCCTGACCATTGCCTGCATACGGCCGCCCGGCCGGTGCGGCCTCATGACCCGGGCCTGGTCAGTGCGCGGATTGCCTACCATTGCGAGCGGTGTGAGACCGTGACACGCCTGCCATCGCCCTGACCAAGAAGAAGAGTGCTCAGTGAAAGTCATCAGCATCGTCGGAGCCCGTCCTCAATTGGTGAAGCTCGCCCCCATCGCGGCGGCGTTCGCGGAGACCGAGCACGAGCACTTCATCGTGCACACCGGGCAGCACTACGACGCAGACCTCTCCGACGTCTTCTTCGACGGCCTCGGCATCCCTGACCCCGACGTGCACCTCGGCGTCGGCTCCGGCAGCCACGGTGTGCAGACGGGCTCCGTGCTCTCCGCCCTGGACCCGGTCCTGGAGCGCGAGAAGCCGGACTGGGTGCTCGTGTACGGCGACACGAACTCCACCATCGCCGGTGCGCTCTCGGCCGTGAAGATGCACCTGCCGGTGGCGCACCTGGAGGCGGGCCTGCGCTCCTTCAACCGGCGGATGCCGGAGGAGCACAACCGCGTCCTCACCGACCACTGCGCCGATCTGCTGCTGGCCCCGACCGAGGAGGCCATGCGCCACCTCGCGAGCGAGGGCCTCGCCGACCGCGCCGAGCTCGCCGGTGACGTCATGGTCGACATCTGTCTGCGGATCCGGGACGCCGTGCGGGCCGGGGAGCACGCCGCGCCGGCGCTGCCCGAGGGCATCGACCCGTCGCAGCCGTTCCTGCTGGCGACGCTGCACCGCCCGGACAACACGGACGACCCCGAGCGGCTCTCCGCCATCATCGAGTCGATGGCCAAGCTGCCGGTGCCGGTGGCGCTGCTGGCCCACCCCCGCCTGGTCGCGCGTGCCGAGGCGCACGGCATCAACCTGGCGCAGGGCAATGTGCACGTCGGCCGCCCGCTGCCGTACGCGGGTCTGGTCGCCGCCGTACTGGCCTCCACCGGCGTGGTCACGGACTCCGGCGGTCTGCAGAAGGAGGCGTTCCTGCTGGAGCGCATCTGCACCACGGTCCGCCCCGAGACCGAATGGGTGGAAACCGTCGACACCGGCTGGAACGTCCTTGTTCCCGACCCGCACACCCTCTCCCCCGAGGAGTGGGCCGCGACGGTCACCCGTGCCGTGCCGACCGCCGACCCCGGCACCCCGTACGGCGACGGCCGGGCCGCTCAGAACGTTGTCCGGATCATGGAAGAGTGGAAGGGGGGCAGCCGGCACGCGTGACGGAGCACCGGCCCCGGTCCCGCCCTCCCCCAGCAGGGGGCGACGCGGAGACAGGTGGCCCGAATCCGTACATGTCACCGTGCTAGCGTCACCGGTTATGTCAGCGTCTCCCAGGTCCGGGCTGCCCGCGGAAGGCAAGCGGCCTCATGTGATCTACCTCGCCATCGGATTCCCGCCGGCCGCCAAGAGCTCGGCGTACCGCATGCGCGAGACCGCGAACCAGTTCATCAACGTGGGCTGGGACGTCACCGTCGTCACCGTCGCCCAGGAGTCCTGGGAACGGGACTCCGGCGTCGACCTGACCCTGCTGGAGCAGGTCGACCCCAAGGTCAAGATCGTCGAGCTGCCGCTGGCGCGCGAGGATCTGGAGACGGACATCCGCCTCTACGACGAGGCGCGTGCGCTCAACCCCAACGGCTGGGTCGCCAAGCTCCGCCGCCGCCAGATGAAGCCGTTCCCGGAGCCCAACTTCGGTGAGTGGCGCACGGACCTGGAGCAGGCCGTCCTGCGGATCCACCAGGACCACCCGGCGGACCTGCTGCTCGCCAGCTGCGTCCCGTACGTGAACCTCGCCGCGGCCTGGAAGCTGTGGGAGGAGAAGCAGGTTCCGTACGCGGTCGACTTCCGCGACGGCTGGTCCATCGACGTGATCGAGGGCATCGAGGCCTTCGGACGCGACTCCGAAGAGGGCCGCTGGGAGCAGAAGATCCTCGACCAGGCGGTCTCGCTCTGGGTCGTGAACGACCCGATCGCCGAGCACTACCGCAAGCGCTACCCGGACTTCGCGGACCGGGTGCACGTCGTGCGCAACGGCTACGACGCGGACAGCTCGCCGGGCCGCGCCCACAACCCGGACCCCGAGTCCGGTCTGGTCTTCGGCTACCTCGGCACGGTCAACTTCACCCCCCAGCACCTGGAGACGGTGCTGAACGCCTGGCGGGCGGCCCGCGAGAAGGAGCCGTTGCTGGCCAACGCGCGCTTCGAGGTGCGCGGCCACATCGGCAACGGCGCCGGCCGTGAGGCGAACCGTCACACGGAGATCCTCAAGCAGGCCGAGGCCGACGGCGTCCACTTCGGCGGTCCCGCCGCCAAGGCCGAGGTCGCCCAGATCTACGCCGGCTGGGACGCCATGGTGCTGATCCTGATCGGCGGCCGCTACGTCACCTCCGGCAAGGTGTACGAGTACATGGCCACCGGCCTCCCGATCGTCTCGGCGCACGTCGTCGAGCACGACGCGTCGAACGTGCTGGAGGGCCACCCGCTGTGGACGGGCGCCGTCGGCATCGACGAGGAGGGCCTGACCGAGTCGTTCGTCAAGGCCGCGCACATGGCGGTGGAGACGAGCGACGAGGTGCACGCCGAAGCCATGGCCCACGCGGACCAGTTCACCCGCGAGGCGCTGATGACCGTCGCCGTGAAGAACCTCGTCGAGGGGTTCCTGGCGGAGCGCACCTCGCCCGGGGCCCAGGAGCTCACGGCCGGTGACGCCGCGGCGCCGGGCACCGAGGACGTGGCGCCCCTCGCCGAGAAGTCGATCGTCGCCGGAGGACCCACCCCGTGACCGAAGTCCTGTTCATCGCCGCTGCCAAGCCGCAGTTCGGTGTGCTCGCCGACTCGGTGCGCAAGTTCAACGCCCAGGGTGCGCGGGTGCACCTGGCGGGCACGTTCCACCTGGAGTCCAACGCCGAGGAGATCGCCGCGCTGGAGCTGGCCGGGCTGCACCAGCTGCCGCGCAGCGTGGCGCACCGCAGCCAGGCGCTGCGCCGCAAGGCCCGCACCTCCCCGCTCGGTATGCGGGTGTGGATGCAGTCGAAGGGCGACTCGTGGCTGCGCGCCCGCGCCCGCAAGGCGGATGTCCTGGTCGCCCTCGACCCGGGCGCCGTGTACACCGTGTGGCGACTGGCGCAGTACAACCGCAGCGCCGAGGCCATGTTCGGTCTCGCGCCCGCGCTGAAGGCCGTCGAGGGCCTGCGGGCGCAGGGCGGCAGCGTCCCGCGCCGCTCGGTCCTGCCTCCGCTCGACGCCGTCGCCCGCGATGTGCGCCGCTCCGTGGACGGACTGCCGGCCACGCTGCTGCGGACCGCGACCGCGCGGCCCGTGATGCGCTCCACGGTCGGTGCCCGGCTGTGGCGCTCCGCCGTGACCGCTCCCGGTGTGCCGACCAAGGTGCGCGCCGTGACGTCCCGCTACGTCGCCGAGGGCATGCAGTGGGCGGGCCGTACCAGCGGCGCCGCCATAGCGCTCGCGGATGCCGCGTCGAAGATCCCGGACCTCGGGCTCAAGGCGCAGCTGCTCGACGAGGGCGTCATGAAGGAGATCACGAAGGGCATCAGCCCGCGTCATCTCGACAGGGCGGTCGCGGCCCAGCTCGCCCACGCGGACGCGAAGTTCGCCGCGGGGAAGATCGACGCGGCGGCCGGCGCGCTGGACCGTGCGCTGTTCCTGGACTTCCACCGGGTGCTGCACATCGACCAGCTGTCCTCGCCGCTGGCGAAGGACGCGGAGGGCTTCGTCGCCCCGCTGTACCGCTCGAAGGCGATGCAGGCGCTGAGCCGTCCGCAGGGCCGCAGGACCCCTGCCGCCCCGGCCCCCAAGGACCGTCCGCTGCGGCTGCTGGTGACCACCAGCGCCAACGACAACTTCCTCCACCACATCCTGGAGCACTTCGGGAACCACCCCGATGTCGAGCTCCGCTTCCTGGACCTGGCCGCGACGAAGCCGCTGAAGCGGATCGCGTGGGCGGGCCGGCGGATGCTGGAGGACCGGCTGTCGGGCGGTACGAGCGACTACCAGGAAGAGGTGGAGCGGCTGATCCGCCCGCACCTCGACTGGGCCGACACGGTCTTCCTCGACTGGTCGGTGGGTCCCGCCGCGATGCTCACCACCATCGACCCGGGTGACACCCGGATCGTGGTCCGGCTGCACAGCTACGAGGCGTTCACGCGCTGGCCGCACATGACGGACTTCTCGCGGATCGACGATCTCGTCTTCGTCGCCCCGCACGTCAAGGACCTGGCCGCCTCGCTCGTCCCGCAGCTGCGCGGTGAGCAGGCACCTCGCTTCCACATCCTCGACAACGCGATGGACCTGTCGGGCTTCGCCCGCCCGAAGCCGGCCGAGGCCCGCTTCAACCTGGGTCTGATCGGTATCAGCCAGGTCGCCAAGGACCCCAAGTGGGCCGTGGACGTCCTGGAGCGGGTGCGCAGGCACGACGAGCGCTACCGGCTGATCCTGGTCGGTGGCGACATGGACCCGAAGACCAGCCGCGCGACCCGCGAGTACCGTCGCGAGTTCGAGAAGGAGCTGGCCCCGCTGGAGGAGTCCGGCGCGGTGCTGCGGCTCGGTCCGACGGACGACGTCCCGTCGAAGCTCGAAGAGATCGGCACCATCATCAGCTCCTCGGTCCGTGAGGGCTGCCATGTGGGCCTGATGGAGGGTGCGGCGAGCGCCGCCGTCCCGGTCGCCCGCGACTGGCCGTTCTACGCGGGCAAGCCGAACAGCGCCCGTACCCTCTACCCGGAGGGCTGGGTCGTCGGCTCCCCCGAGGAGGCGGCGAAGCGCATCCTGGAGACCACGGCCACCGAGGATGCGTGGCGCGACGCGGGCAAGCTCGCGGCCGAGCACGCACTCTCGGCGTGGGACTGGCCCGTCGTGCGGAAGCAGTTCGAGAAGCTGTTCCTCGAAGAGCGCTGATACGAGTACGAGGAAGGGCCCCCGGGATACGTCCCGGGGGCCCTTCCTCGTACCGGCTGAGCTGTGCGGATGGCCGGCTGACCTACGGATGGCGCAGCTGCCAGCCCGCCCACGCCGACTCGACCATCTCCCGGACGTCGTGGCGCGCGCTCCAGCCCAGCTCCTCGCGGATGCGGTCGGCGGAGGCCACGACCCGCGCCGGGTCGCCGGGGCGGCGCTCGGTCACCTGCGGCTCGACGTCGGTGTGACCGGTGACGTCCTGGATGATCCCGACCATCTCGGCGACCGAGACTCCTTCGCCGCGGCCGATGTTGAGGATCAGCCGGGCGTCGGGGTCGGCGGCGAGCCGGCGGGCCGCCGCGACATGCGCGGAGGCGATGTCCTCGACATGGATGTAGTCGCG
This sequence comes from Streptomyces sp. NPDC054841, assembly GCF_053611045.1. Taxonomy (NCBI): domain Bacteria; kingdom Bacillati; phylum Actinomycetota; class Actinomycetes; order Kitasatosporales; family Streptomycetaceae; genus Streptomyces; species Streptomyces sp. NPDC054841. The sequence goes on from NZ_JBSGZO010000223.1 coordinate 7,628, forward strand.
GATGCAGGTGCCGTCGGGCGTCGGATAGTCGTCGCCGAAGACCCGGGGCGCGTCATCGGCGGTGAGCCGCTCGAAGACCATCGGCACCAGGTTGAAGACGCCGTCGTCCCCGAGCTCGGGGGTGGCCGCGCCCGCCACGTTGAAGTAGCGCAGCGAGGCGGTCGCCATCGGGTGCACCGCGCCGACCGCCGTGACGAGCCACTCGCCGGCGAGCTTGGTCTCGCCGTACGGGTTGATGGGCGCGCACGGCGTCTTCTCGGTGACGAGGTCGACGTCGGGCATGCCGTACACGGCGGCGGAGGAGGAGAACAGGAACCGGCTCACCCCTGCGGCGACGGCCGCGTCGAGGAGGACCCGCAGGCCCTCCACGTTCTCCCGGTAGTAGTAGAGGGGCTTCTCGACGGACTCGGCCACCTGCTTCTTGCCCGCGATGTGCACGATCCCGGTGACGGCGTGCTCGCGCAGGACGCGGTCCACGGTGTCACGGTCGAGGACGGTGCCGACCTCCAGCGGGACACCGGCGGGCAGCCGCTCGGTGCGTCCCGTGCTGAGGTCGTCGAGGACGACGACGCGCTCACCGCCATCGGCCATCGCCTTCACCACGTGCGAGCCGATGAATCCGGCGCCGCCGGTGATCAACCAGGTCATGGGGAACCCTCCTGCGAGCGGGCCCTGCCCCACAGGTGCGCGGGGCAGGGCCTCAGGTCGTTACGTACGGGACAGGCCGTCCTCAGCCGCCGATGACGACGCGGCGGACGCCCTCCCAGCGGGCCGGGTCCGTCGTGCGGCGGCCGTCGACCAGGACGGTGACGTCCGGCAGGTCGGAGGCCGCCAGCTCGCGGTACTCGGCGTGGTCGGCCTGGAGGATCGCCGCGGTGACCGTCTGGCCCTGGTGCGGGGTGAGGCCGTGCGCGGAGAGCTCCTCGTCCGTGTACATCGGGTCGGAGACGAACGGCACCGCGCCGCGCGCCTTGAGGGCCTCGACGGTCCCGAAGACACCGGAGAACGCCGTCTCCTTGACGCCACCGCGGTAGGCGGCGCCCAGCACCAGCACGTTCACGTCCTTCAGGTCGCCGTAGGCGGCGGCGAGCAGGTCGACGGCGTAATCCGGCATCGCGGCGTTGGCCTCGCGCGCGGCGCGCACGACGGTCGCCTCCGGGTCGTTCCACAGGTACATCCGCGGGTAGATCGGGATGCAGTGGCCGCCGACGGCGATGCCGGGCTGGTGGATGTGGCTGTACGGCTGCGAGTTGCAGGCCTCGATGACCTTCTTGACGTCGATGTCGTTCTTGTCGGCGAAGCGCGCGAACTGGTTCGCCAGACCGATGTTGACGTCGCGGTACGTGGTCTCGGCGAGCTTGGCGAGCTCGGAGGCCTCGGCGGTGCCCAGGTCCCACACGCCGTTCGGCTGCGGCAGATCGGCGCGCTCGTCGAAGTCGAGGACCTGCTCGTAGAACTCCACACCGTGCTTGGTCGAGGCCTCGTCGATGCCGCCGACGAGCTTCGGGTAGCGGCGCAGGTCGGCGAAGACCCGGCCGGTGAGCACGCGCTCCGGCGAGAAGACCAGGTGGAAGTCCTTGCCGGGGGTGAGGCCGGAGCCCTCCTGGAGCATCGGCGCCCAGCGGGTGCGGGTGGTGCCGACCGGAAGGGTGGTCTCGTAGGAGACGAGGGTGCCGGGCTTGAGGCCCTTGGCGATCGCCTGGGTGGCGGAGTCCATCCAGCCGAAGTCCGGGGTGCCCTCGGCGTCCACGAACAGCGGGACGACGACCACGACGGCCTCGGACTGCGCGACGGCCGCGGCGGTGTCGGTGGTGGCCGACAGCAGCCCGGCGTCGACGGCCTGCTTCAGCTTGACGTCCAGGTCGTGCTCGCCGGGGAAGGGCTCGGTGCCGGCGTTGACCAGCTCGACGACCTTCTCGTTGACGTCGGCGCCGATGACCTTGTGGCCCTTGGCGGCGAACTGCACGGCGAGCGGAAGCCCGATCTTGCCGAGCGCGACTACACAGATATTCATCGGGTCAGTTTCCTCTTCACACGGGACATCAAGTGGCGCAGCCGGCTGCCCTCGCCGGACGACGGGGACTCCCAGAGCGGAGCCGTGGTGATCACCAGCCGCCCCTTGGCGTTCGCGTTGGCGGAGATACGGTACGGAACCTTCTCGCGCCAGCGCCGGGCCAGGGGAAGCGGTCGGCCCAGGGTCTTCACCGGGACCTCGTACGTCGAGCCTGCCACGTCCAGATAGGCGCGGACGCCGAGCTTGGCCTTCGCGGCCTTGACCGGGATCCGGGCGGTGAGCACCGTCCCCCTGCCGTCGGCGGTCGCGGTGCGGCTCAGCTCACCTGCCGGGGCGGGCAGTTCGGTGCCGACGGGCAGCCGGCGGGCACCCGGCTTGTCGGCGCTCTTCGGCATGGCCTTGTTGGCGAGCCGGATGACGGCGGAGTCCGTCTCCCCGGCGACCGGGACGCGGACCGCGAGGGCCAGCGTCAGATCCTGGCCCAGCTGCTCCCACTGGGCGGAGATCAGTCCCGTGCCGTCGGCAAGCTGCTTGGGCACGGACTCCCCGATGACCTCGAAGAGCCGGTCCGGCAGGCCCAGCGCCGGGTCACGGAAGCCGGGGTAGCGCAGGAACGCGCGGCCGTCCTCCAACAGCATCGGGGGCGCGCCTCCCCCTACGCCCTGCGGGCGTGGGGGGACCCCCACGGCCTCTTCGCTGATGGCGCGGACGAGCTCGGTGACAGCGCCGCGCTGGGCGAGCGCGATCCGTACCCGCCGCTTGACGTCCATCGAGTCGCGCAGCGGCTCGGTGAAGTACTCGTCGGCGAGTGCCGCGATCCCGGCGCAGACCTGGACCTGCGTCTCCCGGTCGAGGGCCGGGAAGTCGTCCTGGACCAGCTTGGCGAGCTCCCAGGTGAAGTGGCGCTTGAACACCGCGTCACGCTGCGGGCCCGCCTCGATGAGACCGGCCGTGAACTTCATGATCTCGGCGGTGCAGCGCAGCCGCGCCAGATGGTTGGCGCGGTACGTGATGTTGCTCGCGTCGCCGCGCTTCACCGCGTAGTAGTACGTGTAGTCCGCGAGGACCGAGATCTTCTTCGCCCGTACGCACGCCTCGATCGTGAACGGCTGGTCGCTGCCGACCGGCAGGTCCTCGGGGAAGCGCAGCTTGTGCTGCTCGACCAGCTCGCGCCGGAACAGCTTGGTGTTGGCCAGCGTGAACGGCAGCGCCGAGTCGTACAGGCTGATGTCCGGGTCGCTCTTCTTGTAGAGCGCCTGGTGGACGTAGCGGCCGTTCGTGCCGACCATCTTGCCGACGACGACATCGGAGCCGTGCTTGTCGGCACAGGCCACCATGCGCTTCAGCGCGTCGGTGCCGAGGTAGTCGTCGGAGCCGATGAAGTACACGTAACGGCCGGTGGCCACCTCCAGGGCCCGGTTGCTCGGTGCAGCCGGACCGCCGGAGTTGGCCTGGTGGATCACCTTCACGGTGCCGGGGTACCGCTCGGCGAAGCGGTCGAGTTCCCGGCCGCTGTCGTCGGTCGAGCCGTCGTCGACGGCCACGACCTCCAGCCGGTCCACTCCGATACTCTGTCCCACCAGCGAGTTCAGGCACTCGGTGAGGTACGGCATCGTGTTGTAGACGGCTACGACGACGGTGACATCGGGGGTGGTCAACTGGCCACGTCCTCCGGGGTCAGCTGCACGGTGAGCCCGCTGTTGGCGGAGTCGATGACGGCCGCGGCGACCTCGACGGTACGCAGACCCTGGCGCAGTGTGCAGATGTCCTGGGACTTGCCGAGGACCGCGTCCCGGAAGAGCTCGTGCTCGACGAGGAGCGGCTCGCGCTTCGGGATGGCGTAGCGGATCATGTCGCCCTCGGAGACACCGCGGAAGGCCTGGAGGGCCTCCCACTCGGTCGTCACGGCCGCGTTCGAGTAGAACGTCAGGTCGGCGGTGAGGGTGTCGGCGATGAAGCAGCCGCGCTCGCCGGTGACCGAGGTGAAGCGCTCCTTGAGCGGGCTCAGCCAGTTGACGAGGTGGCTGACCATCGTGCCGTCGGAGAGCTTGCCGACGGCGGAGACCATGTCCTCGTGCGGGCGGCCCGACTTGGAGACCGTGTGCGCCGCGATCGACGTGTACTGCTGGCCGGTGACCCAGGCCGTCAGGTCGATGTCGTGGGTGGCGAGGTCCTTGACCACGCCGACATCGGCGATGCGGTGCGGGAAGGGGCCCTGGCGGCGGGTGACGACCTGGAAGACGTCACCGAGCTCGCCGGCCTCCAGCCGGGAGCGCAGGCTGCGCAGCGCCGGGTTGCAGCGCTCGATGTGGCCGACACCGGCCACCAGGCCGCGCGACTCGAAGGCCTCGACGAGGCGGCGGGCGCCCTCGACGGTGTCCGCGACCGGCTTCTCGATGAGAGCGCCGATCCCGGCCTCGGCGAGCTTGAGGCCGACTTCCTCGTGCAGCGCGGTCGGGCAGGCCACCACGGCGTAGTCGACGCCGAGCGCGATCAGCTCTTCGACGGTGGACAGCACGGGGGCGCTCTGCGCCCAGCCGTTCTTGTCGCCCATCGGGTCGACGACGCCGACCAGCTCGACGCCGTCCAGCCCGGCCAGTACACGGGCGTGGTGGCGCCCCATGGAGCCGAGGCCGATCAGCCCGGCCCGCAGTCCAGCAGCAGTCACAGGTTCTCTCCCAGCGCGTTCACGGCGGTGACGATGCGCTCAAGGTCGCCCTCGGTGAGCGAGGGGTGGACGGGGAGCGAGACGACCTCGGCGGCCGCCCGCTCGGTCTCGGGCAGGTCCCAGTTCCGGCCGGCCTTCTGGTCCGGCTCCCAGTACGGCTTCAGCCGGTGGATGGGGGTCGGGTAGTAGACGGCGTTGCCGACGCCGGCCTCGGTGAGCTTCGCCATGGCGGCGTCGCGGTCACCCTGGATACGGACCGTGTACTGGTGGTAGATGTGCCGGGCGCCCTCGGCGACCACCGGCGTCACCACGTTGGCCGCGGTGATGTTCTCCGTGAGGAACGCGGCGTTCGCGATGCGCTGCTCGGTCCAGCCGCCCAGCTTCGAGAGCTGGACCCGGCCGACGGCGGCGGCGACGTCCGTCATGCGCATGTTGGCGCCGACGATCTCGTTGGCGTACCGCTGCTCCATGCCCTGGTTGCGCAGCAGGCGCAGGGTGCGGGCGACCTCGGCGTCGGCCGTGGAGATCATGCCGCCCTCGAGGCTGTGCATGTTCTTCGTCGGGTAGAAGCTGAACGTTCCGCCGGAGCCGAAGGCGCCGACCGGGGTGCCGTTCAGCGCGGCCGCGTGCGCCTGGCAGGCGTCCTCGACGACCGCGAGCTTGTGCTTGCCGGCGATGGCCATGATCTTGTCCATCGCGGCGGGGTGGCCGTACAGGTGCACCGGCATGATCGCGGCGGTGCGCGGGGTGATGGCGGCCTCGACGGCGGCCGGGTCGAGGCAGTAGGTGTCCGCCTCGATGTCGGCGAAGACGACATCGGCACCGACCAGGCGGACCGCGTTGGCCGAGGCGGCGAACGAGAACGACGGGACGATCACCTCGTCACCCGGGCCGATGTTCAAAGCCATCAGAAGGAGGTGCAGCGCGGAGGTACCGGAGTTGACGGCCACGCAGTGGCGCCCCTCCACGAGCTCCGAGAAGCCCTCCTCGAACGCGGCCACCTCGGGGCCCTGTACGACCCGGCCGCTGCGCAGTACGCGTACGGCTGCTTCGATCTCTTCTTCACCGATGACCGGGCGGGCAGCGGGGATGGGCTGCTCGTTGCTGCTCGGCATGGACGTCCTCCTTGAACACCGCAAGAGCTCTTTGTGGCAGAGGTCCGGGGTTGCGGGGCGTCTGTGGGCCGCGCGAACCCCTCCGGCGCTATTGCCGACGCCCTACCGAGGAATGCTGGGACCGGTCTGTCCCTTCAACCGGGCCGGTCACCGACCGTAGTCTCCGGGCGGGGCCCCGGCACGGCAGCGACCGCCGTCACATTATCAGGAATTTCCTAGTCAATTTCTGGGCCGTTAACGGGGCCAGGCATCAATTGCGCTACAAACACCGCGCCCCGTCCCCCGGTCATGAGGGACGGGACGCGAACGTTCAGCCGTCGGTCATCGATTGTTCAGCTCTCGACGGACACGGTGGCGGACGCCGTCACGGAGGGCAGCGTCTGCTGCTC
>NZ_JBSGZO010000224.1:0-1428 GCF_053611045.1 Streptomyces sp. NPDC054841
CAGATACCCTTGACATGTGACCGACGCCCAAGAGACCGCAGCAGAGCCAGACCTGCGAACCCCCGGGGGCGGCCCCCCGGACGACGGCCTCGCAGTCGAGAGGGTGCCGATCCCCCTGCTGGAGCCGCGCGAGGGCATTCCCCCGGTGGTGTCCACGCCCGAGGCCCTCGCATCCGTCATCGCCGCGTTCGCCGCCGGCAGCGGCCCCGTCGCCGTGGACGCCGAGCGTGCGTCCGGTTACCGGTACGGGCAACGCGCGTATCTCGTGCAGCTGCGCCGCGAAGGCGCGGGCACCGCGCTGATCGACCCCGTCGGCTGCCCCGACCTGTCCGGGCTCGGCGAGGCACTCGCCGGCACGGAGTGGATCCTGCACGCGGCGACCCAGGATCTGCCGTGCCTGCGCGAAATAGGCATGGTCCCGACCGGCCTCTTCGACACCGAGCTCGCCGGGCGGCTCGCGGGCTTCCCGCGGGTGGGGCTCGGCGCGATGGTCGAGTCGGTCCTCGGCTACGCGCTGGAGAAGGGCCACTCCGCCGTGGACTGGTCCACGCGGCCGCTGCCGGAGCCCTGGCTGCGGTACGCGGCGCTGGACGTGGAGCTGCTCGTCGACCTGCGGGACGCGCTGGAGAAGGAGCTGGACCGGCAGGGGAAGCTGGAGTGGGCACAGCAGGAGTTCGACGCGATCGCGTCCGCGCCGCCCGCGCCGCCGCGCAAGGACCCGTGGCGGCGTACGTCCGGGATGCACAAGGTGCGGCGCCGGCGGCAGATGGCGGTCGTACGGGAGCTGTGGACCGCACGCGACAAGGTGGCACAGCGGCGGGACGTGTCACCGGGCAAGGTGCTCAGTGACGGGGCGATCGTCGAGGCGGCGCTGGCGCTGCCGGCGAACGTGCACGCGCTGACCGCGCTCCCAGGCTTCGGACACCGGATGGGCCGACGGCAGCTGGAGCAGTGGCAGGCCGCGGTGGACCGGGCGCGGGCACTGCCGGACGCGGAGCTGCCGCAGCCGGGGCAGCAGGTGACGGGTCCGCCGCCGCCGCGCTCCTGGGCGGACAAGGACCCGGCGGCCGCGGCGCGGCTGTCCGCGGCGCGCGCGGCGGTGTCCTCGCTCGCGGAGGAGCTGAACCTTCCGCAGGAGAACCTGGTCACCCCGGACACGGTGCGGCGCCTCTGCTGGGAGCCGCCGCAGGAGGCGACCCCGGAGGCGGTCGCCTCGGCCCTCGCCGCGCTGGGCGCGCGCGCCTGGCAGATCGAGCAGGTGACCCCCGTGCTGACCCGGGCCCTCCAGGCCATGGCCTGACGCCTCCCTCCGGGGGTGCGGTGCGCCTGCCTCCGGGGGGTGCGGTGTGCGCGGTGACGGTGTGCCCGGTGCCGTGACGGCGTCCGGTGTGTCCGTCCTCAAGCGCCGGACGGGCTTGGGGTGCCCGG
>NZ_JBSGZO010000224.1:1525-13796 GCF_053611045.1 Streptomyces sp. NPDC054841
CGGTACCGCGGGTGACCCCGGAGTGTCCGTCCTCAAACGCCGGACAGGCTTGAGGTACGCCGGTACCGCGGGTGACCCCGGAGTGTCCGTCCTCAAACGCCGGACAGGCTTGAGGTACGCCGGTACCGCGGGTGACCCCGGAGTGTCCGTCCTCAAACTCCCCCTACGCCCTGCGGCGTGGGGGGACCCCCAGACGGGCTCGGGGTCCGCCGGTGGGGGGTGGGGCGGGGCCCCTCCGGGCTCGACTCCTCGGGGCGGCATCCGGCCCCGTACCCATGCGCCCCGGCACGATGCCACCCCTGCGGGGCCGACCCTGCACGGCCCCACCCCTGGCCGTCGCCCGACTGCGGGTCGTGGGGGTGAGTCCGCTTCGGCCCCGCCCCGGGCCGGTTGCCGACTGCGGGTTGTGGGGGGTCCGTTTCGGGCCTGGTCCGGTCGTCGGTGCGGGCCGCGGGGTCAGCGGCGGCGGAGGTCTGCCACGCGGGGGCGGTCGGGCTGGTCCGCCGCCAGGGCCGCGGCCGGGCGGAGGGACGGGCCCGGGTGGGTGCGGCGCTGGCCCGGGAGGGGGACCTCGCGACGGGGGCGGCCCGTGTCGACGGCCGTTCCGGCCACCGCGACCTGGACGCCCTGGTCCGCCAGGGCCTGGAGCTCCGTCAGCGCACGGTCGTCGTGCGGGGGCGGCTCATCGGTCACCAGACGGGTGATCACGTCCGTGGGCACCGTCTGGAACATCGTGTCGGTGCCCAGCTTCGTATGGTCGGCCAGCACCACGACCTCCGCCGCCGCCTGGACCAGCGCGCGGTCCACGCTCGCCGACAGCATGTTGGACGTGGACAGCCCGCGCTCGGCGGTCAGCCCGCTGCCGGAGAGGAAGGCGCGGGAGACCCGCAGGCCCTGCAGCGACTGCTCGGCCCCGCTGCCGACGAGCGCATAGTTCGAGCCACGCAGCGTGCCGCCGGTCATGACGACCTCGACGCGGTTGGCGTGTGCCAGCGCCTGGGCCACCAGCAGGGAGTTGGTGACCACGGTGAGCCCGGGTACCCGCGCGAGCCGGCGGGCCAGCTCCTGCGTGGTCGTCCCCGCGCCGACCACGATGGCCTCGCCCTCTTCGACCAGGCCCGCGGCTGCGTCGGCGATGGCCGTCTTCTCCGCGGTCGCGAGATGGGATTTCTGCGGGAAGCCGGACTCTCGCGTGAACCCGCCCGGCAGTACCGCACCGCCATGCCGGCGGTCGAGGAGTCCTTCTGCCTCCAGTGCCCGCACGTCCCGCCGTACGGTCACTTCGGAGGTCTGGACGACACGGGCGAGCTCACGGAGCGACACGGCCCCGTTGGCACGCACCATTTCGAGGATCAATTGACGACGTTCTGCAGCGAACACGAAACTGACAGTAACCCCAGCGGCGGATACCTTTCAGCACTTTGCGCCGAATAAGGGAAGTTGTGCACGGAGAGGCCCCGAAAGTGGTATGGAGGCCTCCCGCGAACCTCCCGGGTTACCGGGATCGCCCCGGCCGGCCGCCGTCCGCCACCGCCCCGCAGGCGTTACGCCTCGCCCGCCGCCTTGCGCGTGTGCAGCTGACGCGCGACTTCCGCGATCGAGCCCGACAGCGACGGGTACACGGTGAAAGCCTTTGCGATCTGTTCGACCGTCAGGTTGTTGTCGACCGCGATCGAGATGGGGTGGATCAGTTCCGATGCGCGCGGCGAGACGACCACTCCACCGACCACGATGCCGGTGCCGGGGCGGCAGAATATCTTCACGAAGCCGTCCCGGATGCCCTGCATCTTGGCGCGCGGGTTGCGCAGCAGCGGCAGCTTGACGACGCGGGCGTCGATGACGCCGCCGTCGACGTCCGCCTGGGTGTAGCCGACGGTCGCGATCTCGGGGTCGGTGAAGACGTTCGAGGAAACCGTCTTCAGGTTCAGCGGGGCCACCGCGTCGCCCAGGAAGTGGTACATGGCGATACGTCCCTGCATCGCCGCCACGGAGGCGAGGGCGAAGACACCGGTGACGTCGCCGGCCGCGTACACCCCGGGCGCCGAGGTGCGGGACACCTTGTCGGTCCAGATGTGGCCGGATTCCTTGAGGCGGACGCCGGCCTCATCCAGGCCCATGCCCGCGGAGTTGGGGACCGCACCGACGGCCATCAGACAGTGCGTACCGGAGATGACCCGGCCGTCCGCCAGAGTGACCTCGACGCGGTCGCCGACGCGCTTGGCGGACTGGGCGCGGGAGCGGGCCATGACGTTCATGCCGCGGCGCCGGAACACGTCCTCCAGGACCGCGGCGGCGTCCGGGTCCTCGCCCGGGAGCACGCGGTCGCGGGAGGAGACGAGAGTGACCCGGGAGCCCAGCGCCTGGTACGCGCCGGCGAACTCCGCGCCGGTGACACCGGAGCCGACCACGATCAGCTCTTCGGGGAGCTCATCGAGGTCGTACACCTGCGTCCAGTTCAGGATGCGCTCGCCGTCGGGCTGCGCGTCGGGGATCTCGCGCGGGTGACCGCCGGTCGCGATGAGTACGGCGTCGGCGGTGAGGGTCTCCTCGGTGCCGTCCGCGGCGGTGACGACGACCTGGCGGGAGCCGTCCATCGCCTGCCGGCCCTGGAGCCGGCCGCGGCCGCGCAGGACGCGGGCGCCGGCCCGGGTGACCGAGGCCGTGATGTCGTGGGACTGCGCGAGCGCGAGCCGCTTCACACGTCGGTTGACCTTGCCGAGGTCCACACCGACGATCCGGGCGGCCTGCTCGATGTGCGGGGTGTCGTCCGCGACGATGATGCCCAGCTCCTCGTGCGAGGAGTCGAAGTTCGTCATCACCTCGGCCGTGGCGATCAGGGTCTTCGAGGGTACGCAGTCGGTGAGTACGGATGCTCCGCCGAGGCCGTCGCAGTCGACGACGGTCACCTCCGCGCCGAGCTGGGCGCCCACCAGGGCCGCCTCGTATCCGCCGGGTCCGCCACCGATGATCACGATCCGGGTCACTGGGGTTACGCCTCGCGCTCTCGCTCTGCCGGGTGGTCCGTCGGACCCATTGTCCCGCACGCTTCAACCTGCTTCGCGCCGGGGCCTTCGTACCTGCCTGTGACGGAGGCCCGCGGATCGGGACGGGCGGTCACCGCTTCCCCTCCCGTACCCTCGATCCCATGTCGCTCTACGCCGCGTACGCCGGCAACCTCGACGCGCGGCTGATGACCCGCCGCGCTCCGCACTCCCCGCTGCGCGGCACGGGCTGGCTCAACGGCTGGCGGCTGACGTTCGGCGGCGAGCAGATGGGCTGGGAAGGCGCGCTGGCCACGATCGTGGAGGCCCCGCGTTCCCAGGTCTTCGTCGCGCTGTACGACATCGCCCCGCTGGACGAGGACTCCATGGACCGCTGGGAGGGTGTCGGGCTGGACATCTACCGGCGGATGCGCGTACGGGTGCACACCCTGGACGGCGAGGAGCCCGCCTGGGTGTACGTACTGAACGGATACGAGGGCGGGCTGCCCTCGGCCCGCTATCTGGGTGAGCTGGCCGACGCGGCCGAGTCGGCGGGGGCCCCGCACGACTATGTGATGGAGCTCCGCAAGCGCCCCTGCTGACGTGAGCGGGCGGGCTCCCCCGCGCGCACTCCTGCGCATCGCTCCGGAGCCGCCGCCGCTCTCCTGCGTCGGTTTCTTGGGTCACTCTCTCGTGTCGGTTCCGCGCCTCGCTCTCGTGGATCGCTCTCGTGGATCGCTCTTGTGCTTTACGACAAAAGAAGGGTGACGGAGTCGTGAGCATCGTCATCTACGCGCGTAGGGCTTCTCGGGCTACCCTCTTCTTGTGAACGCTTCTGTTACCCACCCGGACCCCCACGCCGCGGCCACCGACGCCGCCGCACGCCTGCGCGAGCTCACGGGCGCCGAGACCCACGACGTCGCCCTGGTGATGGGCTCCGGCTGGGCGCCGGCCGTCGACGCCCTCGGTGCGCCCGAGGCCGAGTTCCCGGTCACCGAGCTGCCCGGCTTCCCGCCGCCGGCGGTCGAGGGCCACGGCGGCAAGGTCCGCTCGTACAAGATCGGCGAGAAGCGCGCGCTCGTCTTCCTCGGCCGTACGCACTACTACGAGGGCCGCGGCGTCGCCGCAGTCGCGCACGGTGTGCGCACCGCCGTCGCCGCGGGCTGCAAGACCGTCGTCCTCACCAACGGCTGCGGCGGCCTGCGCGAGGGCATGCAGCCCGGCCAGCCGGTCCTGATCAGTGACCACATCAACCTGACCGCGGCGTCCCCGATCATCGGCGCGAACTTCGTGGACCTCACCGATCTGTACTCGCCGCGGCTGCGGTCGCTGTGCAAGGAGATCGACGCGTCGCTGGAGGAGGGCGTGTACGTCCAGTTCCCCGGCCCGCACTACGAGACTCCGGCCGAGATCAACATGGTCCGTGTGATGGGTGGCGACCTGGTCGGCATGTCCACGGTCCTCGAGGCGATCGCCGCCCGCGAGGCCGGTGCCGAGGTGCTGGGCATCTCCCTCGTCACCAACCTGGCCGCGGGTCTGTCGGGCGAGCCCCTGAACCACGAGGAAGTGCTCCAGGCGGGGCGCGACTCGGCGGCGCGGATGGGTGAGCTGCTGACCAAGGTCCTGGCGCGGATCTGATGGTCACGGGCTGACGCCCCGGACCCCCGCGGCGCGGGGCGCATGAGCCGGCCCGGTGGTGGTTTCCCCCACCCCGCCCCGCCCCCGCCCCTTCCCGGAACCGGGGCTGCGCCCCGCCCCCCGCGGCAGCTCGGTGCCGTGGCCGATGGCTCGTGCCGGCCGGCCCGCAGGCGGGCACGAGCCCCGGGCCCGGAACGGGGGCAGGCGTAACCGAGCACGCAGACGCTCATGAGGCTCATGACGCTCACAACGACATCAGAGAGGCACACCGTGGCGCAGCACCTGATCGCGCGGGCCCAGGCTTGGCTGGCCGAGGACCCCGACGCGGAGACCCGGGACGAGCTGAGCGAGCTCATCGAGGCTCAGGACACGGAGGAGCTGGCCGCGCGGTTCGCGGGAACGCTGCAGTTCGGGACGGCCGGGCTGCGCGGGGAGCTCGGCGCCGGGCCGATGCGGATGAACCGCGTCGTGGTCATCCGCGCCGCCGCGGGACTCGCGGCGTACCTGAAGGCCCAGGGCCACACCGGCGGCCTCGTCGTCATCGGCTACGACGCCCGCTACAAGTCCGCGGACTTCGCCCGCGACACCGCCGCCGTCATGACCGGCGCCGGCCTGCGCGCCGCCGTGCTGCCGCGCCCGCTGCCGACACCCGTGCTCGCGTACGCCATACGGCACCTGGGCGCCGTCGCCGGCGTCGAGGTGACCGCCAGCCACAACCCGCCGCGCGACAACGGCTACAAGGTCTACCTCGGCGACGGCTCGCAGATCGTGCCGCCGGCCGACGGCGAGATCGCCGCGCAGATCGACGCGGTGGGCAGCCTGCACGACGTACCGCGCCCGGGCGACGGCTGGGAGACCCTCGGGGACGAGGTTCTTCAGGCCTATCTGGAGCGTACGGACGCCGTCCTGAGCCCCCGCTCCCCCCGGACCGCCCGCGTCGTCTACACGGCCCTGCACGGCGTCGGCAAGGACGTGGTGCTGGCGGCGTGGGAGCGGGCCGGTTTCCCCGCTCCGGTGCTCGTCGAGGAGCAGGCCGAACCCGATCCCGCGTTCCCGACGGTCGCCTTCCCCAACCCGGAGGAGCCGGGCGCGATGGACCTGGCCTTCGCGACGGCCCGCGAGGCCCGGCCGGACATCGTCATCGCCAACGACCCGGACGCGGACCGCTGCGCCGTCGCCGTACCCGACGACAGCGTCGCCGAAGGCTGGCGGATGCTGCGCGGTGACGAGGTCGGCGCGCTGCTCGCCGCGCATCTTGTGCACAAGGGCGCGCGGGGCACGTTCGCCGAGTCGATCGTGTCGTCGTCGCTGCTCGGGCGTATCGCGGCGGCCGCCGGACTCGGTTACGAGGAGACGCTGACCGGCTTCAAGTGGATCGCGCGCGTCGAGGGCCTGCGGTACGGGTACGAGGAGGCGCTCGGCTACTGCGTCGACCCCGGCGGCGTCCGCGACAAGGACGGCATCACCGCCGCGCTGCTCGTCGCCGAGCTGGCCTCGGAGCTCAGGGAGCAGGGCCGTACGCTCTCGGACCTGCTGGACGATCTCGCGATCGAGCACGGGCTGCACGCCACCGACCAGTTGTCGGCGCGCGTGGAGGACCTGAGCATCATCGCGGACGCGATGCGCCGGCTGCGCGAGCAGCCGCCCGTCCTGCTGGCCGGGATGCAGGTCGTCTCGGCGGAGGACCTGACGAAGGGCAGCGAGCAGCTGCCGCCGACGGACGGTCTGCGGTACTACCTGGAGGGCGAGTACAAGGCGCGCGTCATCGTCCGCCCGAGCGGCACGGAGCCCAAGCTCAAGTGCTACCTGGAGGTGGTCGTCCCGGTCGCCGGTGCGAGCGAGCTGGCGGCTGCCCGGGTCCGGGCGGCGGACGTTCTCTCGGCGGTCAAGCGCGACCTGGCGGTGGCGGCAGGCATCTGACGGCACGGCCAGGCCGGCGCTCGCGGCGGAACGGCATGGCGGTACGGGCCGGGCGGAACGGCGGTACGGGCCCGGCGCGCCGATCCCCCTGCGGGTGATTCCCGTACGGCAGTTGACGCAGCAGCCCGTGCCCTCGGGCGGAGCCACGGGCCAAGGTGACCCGGTAGCGCATCCCGAGTCACTGGAGCTGCCGCAGTGCCCCCGACCGCCACGCACCGACCCGCTGTCCCCGCCTCCCGTCGGCCACCCGTCCCGGGAGGCGGCGGCGTACCGGGAGCGGATCACCGGCTGTTCCAAGCGCTGGGCCGTGCCGCGCCGGCGCTGGTCGGCTATCTGGCGGTACGGCTGACCGGGCTGCTCGTGCTCGCCCGGTGGACGCATCTCAAGGGGCACGGCGTCTGGCCGGCGCTGGCCACGTCCTGGGACTCCAACTGGTATCTGGGGATCGCCGACCACGGGTACGCGCACGAGCTCGGCACCGCGTTCGACGCGAACAATCTGGCGTTCTTCCCGCTGTATCCGGTGCTGGTGAAGGCCGTCGCGGGGGTGACACCGGGCAGCCGTGCCTCCGTCGCGCTCGTGATCGCGATGGTCACGTCGCTGGTCGCCGCGTGGGGGATCTTCGCGGTCGGCGACCGGCTGCACGGGCGGCGCACGGGAACCGTGCTCACCGTCCTGTGGGGCGCGCTGCCCGTCGCGATCGTCCAGTGGATGGGCTACACCGAGTCGCTGTTCACGGCGCTCGCGGCGTGGTCGCTGTACGCGGCGCTCAGCGGCCGCTGGCTGTGGGCGGGCCCGCTGGCGGCGCTGGCCGGTCTGACCCGGCCGACGGGCGTCGCGATCGCGGCGGCGGTGGCGGTGGCCGGGCTGGTGGCCTTCGTACGGACCCGGGACCGCCGGGCGCTCGCGGGCGCGCTGATCGCGCCGCTGGGGTGGGGCGGTTACGTCGCCTGGGTGGGCCTGCGGGTCGGGCGCTGGGACGGCTACTTCGCCGTACAGAAGCTGTGGCGCAACGAGTGGGACGGCGGGACGGTCACCCTGGCCGAGATCCGGGAGAACGTCGTGTACGACGCCACCCCGCAGCTGCTGATGGTGGTCGTGTCGCTGGTGCTGATCGTGTCCACCGGGCTGTATCTGCTGTGCCTGACGGACCGGCAGCCGCTGGTGCTGCTCGTCTTCACGGGCGTGATGCTGCTCGTCGTCCTCGGCAGCGGCGGCGTCTACTTCCCACGCGCCCGGTTCCTCATGCCGGCCTTCCCGCTGTTGCTGCCGATCGCGGCGGCGGTGGGACGGGCGCGGCGACCGGTGGTGCTGCTGGTGCTGGGCGGGGCGGCGCTGTCGTCGGCGTGGTTCGGGGCGTACATGCTGCTGGTGTGGAAGGGGCCGCCGTAAGACACGGTGAACGCGGGTGCCGGATCCGGCCGGGGTGGCTGGATTCCCGTGTCCGGCCCCACGCCGTCGGCGAAGCGGTCCGGTGCACACGACAGCAGGCAGACCGCTCCGGTTCACACGACAGCAGGCCAAACGGTTCGGTTCACACGACGCGCGGGGCGGTTCACGCCACGCACGCACGCCGGTTCACGCAACGCACGCAGTGCGGTTCACCCGGCCCGCCGGGCAAAGCGGCTCACGCGACGGCGAGCAGTACCGCGAAAGCGACCGCGCCCACGACGGCCGGGCCGAGGATCTCGTACGCCCAGCGCACCTGCGGTTCGCCCTTGGCGCTCGGACGCGTGGCGCCGTGCTCGGCCAGCTCGCGCAGTTCGGCGATCGTCCGGTCGGCGGGCGCCTGCCAGGGCGCGCCGCCGGCGTCGGTGCCGACGGCGGGGTCGACCGCGGCGTTCACGGGCGCACGGCGCCCACGGTCACCCCGGGCCGCCAGCGCCTGCCGGCGGGCGGCCTGCTTGCGCTGCCGCAGCGAGACCGGCACGGACCACAGCTGGTACTTCGCGCCCTCCTGCGTGGTGACCTCGCTGGAGTACCCGGCGCGCACGTCCGCGACGGACGCCCAGGGCAGGGTGATCGTGCGGAACGGGTTCCTGATCCGGAGCCTGTCCTCGCCCGCGAACACGGCGGGCCGCAGGGTGAACGCGACGATCATCGGCACCAGCACGAGCAGACCCGTCAGACCGAGCCAGGGCGTGCGCCCCTCGCCCCGGATCACCGCGTCGCCGCCGATCCAGAAGGTGAGCGCGAGCAGCAGCACGCCGCCCACCAGCGCCATCGGCGAACGGTAGACACGGTCGGCGTAGGCCGGCTCGGAGGGCGGCTGCTCGGGGCTCGTCATGCTCCCGATTCTGCCCCATGCGCCCGGCGCGCCGAATGACGAGTCCCCGGGGCCCTCTGTACAGGTTGCTACGCGCGTAGATATGCTCATCTGGTGACCATGCCCACCATTGCACCTGCATTCGCTGACGTGACCACGTCCGACAGCGCACTGCGCCGCTTCCTGCACGGGCTGCCCGGGGTCGACACTGTCGGCCTGGAAGCGCGCGCCGCGTCTCTCGGCACCCGCTCGATCAAGACGACGGCCAAGGCGTACGCCATCGACCTGGCCATCTCGATGATCGACCTGACGACGCTGGAAGGCGCGGACACCCCGGGCAAGGTCCGGGCGCTCGCCGCCAAGGCCGTCAATCCCGACCCGACCGACCGTACGTCCCCGCGGACGGCAGCCGTCTGTGTCTACCCCGACATGGTGGCCACCGCGAAGGCCGCCCTGGGCGGCGCCGACGTCAAGGTCGCCTCCGTCGCCACCGCCTTCCCGGCCGGCCGCGCCGCCCTCGACGTGAAGCTCGCGGACACCCGTGACGCCGTCGCCGCGGGCGCGGACGAGATCGACATGGTGATCGACCGCGGCGCCTTCCTGGCCGGCAAGTACCTGAAGGTGTTCGAGGAGATCCGCGCCGTGAAGGAGGCCGCGGGCGCGGCCCGCCTGAAGGTCATCTTCGAGACCGGCGAGCTCTCCACGTACGACAACATCCGCCGCGCCTCCTGGCTCGGCATGATCGCCGGGGCCGACTTCATCAAGACCTCGACCGGAAAGGTCGCGGTCAACGCCACCCCGGCGAACACCCTGGTCATGCTCGAAGCCGTCCGCGACTTCCGGGCGCAGACTGGAGTACAGGTGGGCGTGAAGCCCGCCGGCGGCATTCGCACCAGCAAGGACGCCATCAAGTTCCTGGTGCTGGTCAACGAGACCGCGGGCGCGGACTGGCTGGACAACCACTGGTTCCGCTTCGGCGCGTCCAGCCTGCTGAACGACCTGCTGATGCAGCGCCAGAAGCTGGCGACCGGCCGCTACTCCGGCCCCGACTACGTGACGGTGGACTGAGACCCCATGACCATGGACAAGCAGACATCTGCATTCGAGTACGCACCGGCTCCCGAGTCGCGGTCGGTCGTCGACATCGCCCCGTCGTACGGCCTCTTCATCGACGGCGAGTTCACCGACGCCGCCGACGGCAAGGTCTTCAAGACGGTCTCCCCGTCCACCGAGGAGGTCCTCTCCGAGGTCGCCCAGGCCGGCGCCGAGGATGTCGACCGTGCGGTGAAGGCCGCTCGCAGGGCCTTCGAGAAGTGGTCCGCGCTGCCGGGCTCCGAGCGTGCCAAGTACCTCTTCCGGATCGCCCGGATCATCCAGGAGCGCTCGCGCGAACTGGCCGTCCTGGAGACCCTGGACAACGGAAAGCCGATCAAGGAGACCCGCGACGCGGACCTCCCGCTGGTCGCGGCGCACTTCTTCTACTACGCGGGCTGGGCGGACAAGCTCGACCACGCCGGATACGGCGCGAACCCGCGCCCTCTCGGCGTGGCGGGGCAGGTCATTCCCTGGAACTTCCCCCTCCTGATGCTGGCGTGGAAGATCGCCCCGGCGCTCGCCACCGGCAACACGGTGGTGCTGAAGCCCGCCGAGACGACCCCGCTCTCCGCCCTGTTCTTCGCGGACATCTGCCGTCAGGCCGGGCTGCCGAAGGGTGTCGTCAACATCCTTCCCGGTTACGGCGACACGGGTGCCGCGCTCGTCGCGCACCCGGACGTCAACAAGGTGGCGTTCACCGGCTCCACCGCGGTCGGCAAGGCCATCGCCCGCGAGATCGCCGGCACGGACAAGAAGGTCACCCTGGAGCTGGGCGGCAAGGGCGCCAACATCGTCTTCGACGACGCCCCCATCGACCAGGCCGTCGAGGGCATCGTCGGCGGCATCTTCTTCAACCAGGGCCAGGTCTGCTGCGCCGGTTCGCGTCTGCTGGTCCAGGAGTCGATCCAGGACGAGCTGCTCGACTCGCTCAAGCGCCGGCTGTCGACCCTGCGCCTCGGCGACCCGCTGGACAAGAACACCGACATCGGCGCGATCAACTCGGCCGAGCAGCTGGCCCGCATCACGGCCCTCGCCGAGACCGGCGAGGCCGAGGGCGCCGAGCGCTGGTCCGCACCGTGCGAGCTGCCCTCCTCCGGCTACTGGTTCGCCCCGACGCTGTTCACGAACGTCACGCAGGCACACACCATCGCCCGCGACGAGATCTTCGGCCCGGTGCTGTCGGTGCTGACGTTCCGTACGCCGGACGAGGCCGTCGCCAAGGCCAACAACAGCCAGTACGGCCTGTCCGCGGGCATCTGGACGGAGAAGGGCTCCCGCATCCTCGCGGTGGCGAACAAGCTCCGCGCCGGTGTGGTGTGGGCCAACACCTTCAACAAGTTCGACCCGACCTCGCCGTTCGGCGGCTACAAGGAGTCGGGCTTCGGCCGCGAGGGCGGTCGCCACGGTCTGGAGGCCTACCTCGCCCCGTCGACCCCGAAGGGGGAGCGCAAATGAGCTCTGTTGATGTTTCGCGCCTCAGTGTCTTCAAGACCTACAAGCTGTTCGTCGGGGGCAAGTTCCCCCGCAGCGAGAGCGGACGGGTGTACGAGGTGACCGACTCCAAGGGCAAGTGGCTGGCCAACGCCCCGCTGTCGTCCCGCAAGGACGCCCGTGACGCGGTCGTCGCGGCCCGCAAGGCGTTCGGCGCCTGGTCGGGCGCGACGGCGTACAACCGCGGCCAGATCCTCTACCGCATCGCCGAGATGCTGGAGGGTCGCAGGGACCAGTTCGTCCGCGAGGTCGCCGAGGCCGAGGGGCTGTCCAAGGCCAAGGCGGGTGCGGCCGTCGACGCCGCGATCGACCGCTGGGTCTGGTACGCGGGCTGGACCGACAAGATCGGCCAGATCGTGGGCGGGGCGAACCCGGTCGCGGGCCCGTTCTTCAACCTGTCCACGCCCGAACCGACCGGTGTGGTCACGGTCCTGGCCCCGCAGCAGTCGTCGTTCCTGGGCCTGGTCTCCGTGATCGCCCCGGCGATCGCCACCGGCAACACGGTCGTGCTGATCGCCAGCGAGAAGGCCCCGCTGCCCGCGCTGTCGCTCGGCGAGGTGCTGGCCACGTCCGACCTCCCCGGCGGCGTCGTCAACGTCCTCTCCGGCCGCACGGCCGAGATCGCGGCTCCGCTCGCCGCCCACCAGGACGTCAACGCGATCGACCTGACGGGCGCCGACGAGCAGCTCGCCAAGGAGCTGGAGGTCGCGGCCGCGGACAACCTCAAGCGGGTGCTGCGCCCCCGCGCCGAGGACTGGTCGGCGGACCCGGGCACGCACCGGATGACCGCGTTCCTGGAGACGAAGACGGTCTGGCACCCGACGGGTTCGCTGGGCGCGTCCGGCTCCGCGTACTGATGTGCGCCGACGGGCCCGCGGGG
>NZ_JBSGZO010000225.1:0-13752 GCF_053611045.1 Streptomyces sp. NPDC054841
GGTCCTGGTCGCCGGCGGCGGAGGCGGGGCCGGCAACGGCGGCCCCGCCCTGCACGGCGGCCACGGCGGCGGATCCTCCGGCGCACCCGGCGGCCAGGCCGACGGACCCGAGGGCTCCGGAATCGCCGGCGGCGGCGCGACCCGGACCGCCCACGGCACCGGCAGCCCCAATTCCAAGCTGGGCGGCCCCGGTCTGCCCGGCGGCGACACCGACCCCAACACCGGCCTGCCCAACCCCGGCAGCGGCGGTCCCGGCGGCAACGGCGGCCGGGGCGGCAACGGCGGCGGCGGAGGCGGCGGTGGCTGGTTCGGCGGCGGTGGGGGTCCGGTGGCGGCAACCCCGACAACCTGCCGGGTGCCGGCGGCGGAAGCGGCTACGCCACTCCCACCGCAACCGGAGTCAGCCTGATTCCCGGCGTCAACCGGGGCAACGGCCGGGCCGCCGTCTCCTGGCGGTACGACACCAGCCTCACCCTCACCGCGGACGTCACCACCCCGCTGTACGGGCACTCCGCCACCCTCACCGCCGAGGTCCGCTCCCCGGTCGGCGGCACCCCGGCCGGCAGCGTCGTCGTTCTCGACGGCGACACGCCGCTCGGCACCGTGCCGCTGACGGCCGGGCGCGCCGTCCTGCGCACCCCGGTCCTGAGGCCCGGCAGCCACTCGATCACCGCCCGCTACGAGGGTGATCCGCGGCACGCCCCGAGCAGCAGCCCCGAACCGGTCGCGCTCACCGTCGGGTTCAGCCGCCCCTGCCTCACCGGAACCCTCGAGGGCCCGCTGACGGTGGCCGCCGGGGAGTCGGTGTGCCTGGGAGCCGGTGCTCGGCAGACCGGCCCGGTCCGGATCGAACCCGGCGCCGCCCTGGCGGCCTCGGGGGCCGGAATCACCGGGCGCGTCTCCGCGGACGGGGCACTCGCCGTGTCCCTGTGCGGAGTACGGATCACCGGTCCGCTCACGGTGCGCGACAGCACCGGCCCCGTCACCCTCTGCGAAGGCGGTTCGGTCACCGGTCCTGTGACCCTGGAGTCCAATGCCGCCGGCACCACGCTGTCTGGCACCATCGTCACCGGGCCTCTGCGGTGCACGGGCAACACTCCTGGGCCAGAGCTGTTGGGTGTCACCGTGTACGGTCCGCGGTCCGGGCAGTGTCGCTGATCAGGGCGCGGCGGCCGAGGTGAACGGCGGCAGGGGCTGGGGGCCGAGGTCCTCCTGCCCCTGCCGCCGGGGCGGGCGGGCCGCGATTCGGGGTCGCTCAGATCGGGATCGGGTGCTCGAAGGGCCCGGTGGATCCTGCCCGGGCGGCGATCACCTCCCCGCACATGTCCTCGTCCGTCCTCGTCCGGGGCGGTCCTCTTCGAGGTGCGATCAGCATCTGCGTGGCTGAGATTGGTAGTAACCGATCGCCCGCTCGGGGCCCCACCGGCACGTCGGCGTCCGGAGCGGTCAGGAGCGGCCTGGAACAGTGCAGGAGCCGCCGGGAGCAGCCGGGAGCAGTCAGGAGCAGAAGGACGTGACACGCAGATGGAGCTCGCTCCGGTGACCGATGCCGATCCGCCACCGCTCGTCGTGCTCCTCATCGGCGTGTCGGGATCCGGAAAGTCCACCGTGGGACGCATGCTCGCGGACCGCGTCGGCTGGTCGTACCAGGAGGCGGACGACCTCCATCCCCCGGAGAACCGGGCCAAGATGGCGTCCGGCGCGCCCCTGACCGACGCGGACCGGCGGCCGTGGCTCCACGCCGTTGCGGCCCGGCTGGACGAGGACATCGCCGCGCGCCGTCCCGCAGTGGTGACGTGTTCCGCTCTCAAACGGGCCTACCGGGACGAGCTGCTCGTCGGCCGGCCTCGCGTACGCACGGTGTACCTGAAGGGTTCCCGGGAGCTCGTACACTCCCGGCTGGCCGCTCGGCACGGGCACTTCTTCCCCGCCGAACTGCTGGACAGCCAGTTCGGCGACCTCGAGGAGCCCACCCCCGACGAACGCGTGTGGGTGGTGGGCGTGGACCGGCCGGTGGAGGCCATCGTCGCAGCCGTCGTTGCTCAGCTGAGCGAGGTCGCTGCGTTCGCGACCGGCGCGCAGTGGGAGCTGTGCCACCGAGAGCACACCGCAGGCATCGCCGAACTGGGAAGCGCACTCCGGCACTACGAGGTGGGCGGCCGGCTCGTGCTGGACGGCTTCGACGCCGACGCTCCGATCACCGGCGGCCGTGGCCAGCTTCTCGTGCCGTGGCCCAACCGGGTGGGAGGCGGCCGCTACACCTGGAACGGCCAGGAACTGCAACTTCCGCTGAACGAGCCGACGAAGAACAACGCCATCCACGGGCTGCTCCGCTGGTCCGCGTGGAAGCTGCTGGAGCGCGCGGACGACATGGTGCGGACGGGCATCACCCTCTTCCCCCAACCCGGCTACCCCTTCCACCTGGACGTCTGCGCCGAGTACCGACTGGGGCCCGAGGGACTGACCGTCACCGTCACCGCGACGAACATCGGAGAGACCGTGGCACCGTACGGAGCGGGCCAGCACCCCTATCTCACGGTGGGCACCGACCTCGTGGACGAAGCGGTACTCGCCGTGCCCGCCCGGCACTGGCTGCGCACCGACGAGCAGGGGCTGCCGGTGGGCAGCGAACCGGTCGAGGGCACGGCGTACGACTTCCGCAGCCCGCGGCGTATCGGCGAGCAGGCTCTGGACACGGCCTTCGCCGGACTCGACCGGGACTCCTCCGGCCGCGTCGTCGTCCGCCTCGCTCATCCCTCCGGACGCCACGGCATCGACGTGTGGCTCGGCGAAGGCGCCGAATACGTGCAGGTCTACACCGGCGACACGCTTCCCGAGGCCGAACGGCGCCGCAGCGTCGCCGTCGAGGCCATGTCCTGCCCGCCGGACGCCTTCCGCAGCGGCACATCCGTCGCCGCGCTGGCCCCGGGCTCCCGGCATGTACTCCGCTGGGGGCTGACGCCCTGGGGGCCCACGACATGAGCCCGCGGCACCTTGCCGCTCCTCGCGACCGCTTCTTCCCGACCGTGGGCTCCGGCGTCGCCGCCTTCCAGGCCCATGACGAGGAACAGGGCGCTGCCATGGAAACCGGCGGGACTGAACCGGCGGATCGTCCGCCGCACCGGGGCCGCGGCGGGAGCAGGCGCCTGGCTCCTATGTGACGTGACGCGGTCGTGCCGGCGGGAAACCGTTCCGCGGCCTCCGGCGGCCGGACGGCGGGTGGGACATCCGGAGGCCTGTGGGACGATCACACGCATGACGCCCGATCCTCGGTCGACGGCCGGCACCCACATACGACTTCTGGCCGGTCATGCTGCAGCCGGGCACCCGGTGTTCGAAGTGCTGCCGGCCCGGCTGGTGGATTCCGGCCTGTTCGAGTTGGCGGGCAGTCCGGGCCTGGTGCTCGGATGCGCGGCTGGTGATGTGCTGCGGGTCGCCGATGACGGTCAGTTCGAGGTTGTCGAGCAGGGCGAGAACCTGTGCATCCAGACAGCGGGCCAGGGCCACTTCAGCCACGAGTCGTTCGCGGAACTCAGGAAAGCGGTCGAGGATCTGGGGGCCACGGCCGAGGCACCGTCAAATCTGCGCTTCATCGTGGTCACCGTCGGCCGCTCGGTCGGCCTGCCCGCGATCGAGCAGATCATGGACACCTGGGTCGCAGGTATCGATGGGGTCGAGTGGTGGTTCGGCAATGGGGATCGAGCAGACGCTTCTCCCTGAGGAGGTCGGCGGGGGCGGAACGGATGAAGATGCCGGCGATGAGGAGTCCCGCTCCCAACCGCCTGCCCCGCCCTGTGGGTTCGGTCAGTCCCGTCGCGCCACCAGCCGGTACGCGTTGCACAGCCCTAGCCGTTGTACGAACGGGGCGAGCGCGTGGTCCAGGAGTGTCGCCAGGAGGAGGGCCGGGACGCCCGCGAGGAGGACGGACGTGCGCAGGGCGCGGCGGGTGGTCCCGGGGCGGCTGGGGAGCCAGGGGAGGTCGTCGCGGGGGGCGGCGTTGTCGAGGGCCAGCCATGTGGCCGCCAGCAGGTCGACCGGTTCGTGGGCCTGGGCGTGCTGTTCGGCGAGGACCGTGAAGCCGAGCCCGGACAGCGCACCGCGCAGATTGCGGACCGGGACGAGATGCAGATGCTGCGGCTGGAGCCAGGGCAGCCACCAGCGGCCGAGGAGCCGGGCGTAGTGGCTGTCCGGGTCCGGTACCTCGACGATCAGGTGCCCGCCGGGGCGAAGCGTCGTGCGGGCCGCTTCCAGTTCATGCATCGGATCGGTGCTGTGCTCCAGGTAGTGGAACATGCTCACCACGTCGTACGACCCGGTGATCCGTGGCGCCAGTTCGGTGAAACTGCCCCGGTGGCCGCGCTCCACCCGTCCGGCGCGCTCCGCCAGTTCGGCGCCGTCGGACTGGTCGAGCCCGTCGAAGACCACATCAGGGAAGGCCGTACGCGCCACCTCGCAGAAATGCCCGTGCCCCGTGCCGACGTCGAGCCATCGCTTGGCGTCGTCCAGATACGGCACAACGGACTCGGCACGCCGCCGGTAGGACTTGGTGCGCCCGCTGAACATGCCGCCGAGCTGCTGCTCGCCCAGCCCGTCGTAGAAGTCGCGGTAGTAGAAGGCGAGCCCGCGGCCGCTCAGACGGGGGTTCTGGAAGAGGTGCCGGCAGTCGTGGCACCGGTCGATCCGGAATGCCCCCGGCTTGTGCTGGAGCAGGTCCGGGGTGCGCAGACGACCGCCGATCCGGGCCGAGCCGCACCACGGGCAGGTGTGCCGCATCGGCTCGAAGAACGCCTGCGGGCCGTCGGCAAGTTCGGCGGCGTACCCGGGGCGCAGCGCGGCCACCGTCACGTGACGCGGTTGCTGTGGGCGGGGCTTCATGCGTCGTCCTCCTCACGAGCCAGGCGTTCCAGATGGGTCGCGGCCGCGGCAGCTCCGCCCGCCGCGCGGAATCCGGCCCCGATCGCGCGGGCCGCGGCCCGGTAACCCGGTGCGTACAGAACGGCGTCGACGGCCGCGCCGATCCGGGGCGCGGTGGCGCGCCCGAAGCGGACCCGGACGCCCGCGCCCCGGTCTGCCACCTGCGCGGCGATGACCGGCTGGTCGTCGCGGATGGGTGCGACGACCAGGGGGACGCCGTACCACAGCGCCTCGCAGACCGTGTTGTGGCCGGCATGGCAGACGACCGCGTCGGCGTGCTCCAGCAGGGCGAGCTGCGGAACGGTGGGGACGGCCAGAAGATCCATGTCGCTCGTGCCTCTGCCGTGGACGCCGAGGACACCCGTGGGGTCGACGACGACGGCCTGCAGCCGGGCGGCACGAGCCCGCAGCGCCTCGGCGCACTCGGTGAGGAAGCGCCCGCCGGCGTCGGTGTTCGCCGTGCCGAGAGTGACCAGCACCGTCGCCCGCCCGGGGTCGAGCCAGTCCCAGGGGAAGCCGGCGGGGGAGGGGCGGGCGGTGAGCGAGGGGCCGACCCAGCGGATACGGTCACCTCCTCGGGCGGGCCGCCCGGCCAGCTCCTCGGTGGTGAACGCCAGCACCAGATGCGGCGAGAACCGCGGATCGGCGGTGCCGCCCGGATCACCGACCCGGCGTCGCAGATCCCGCAGCAGAGCGTCGTTCCAGGCCGCGACCTTCGGCATGGACGCCAGCACGTCGGTGAATTCGGCGGACGTGGTCGCCGATGTCGCCCACGGCACCCCGAGCCGCTCCGCCACGAGCCCTCCCGCCAGCGCCTGCTGGTCGGCGACCACCACATCGGGGCGGAAGGCGGCCACCGCGTCCCGTACGCCCTCGGCCATCGCCTCGGCGAGCGGTACGAGAAACCGCTCCCACAGGAAGCGCAGCGCTTCGGGGCCCCGGATGTCCGGCGGCCTGATGGCGTCGGCCTCCCGTGCTCCGTAGGTCCTGTGCACCCCGGTGGCGATGTCCGGCCCGTTCGCCCCGGTGGCCACGTCCGCCGCGTCCCCCCAGGAGGCCGGGCACGGGAAGACCCGAGCCCCGTTCCCGGCGAGCCGGCGTACCACCTCGGGCACACCGGCCCACGCCACCCGGTGGCCCCGGGAGACCAGTTCGGCGGCCACTCCGACCAGGGGGTTGATGTGCCCGACGAGCGGTGGGACGACGAACAAGTAGGAGCTCACGGAGCGTTCACCTCCACGGATCTTCCGGATCTCCCCGGTCTCTCCGATCTCGCGGTCTCGGGTCTCTCCGATCTCCCGGATCTCGCGGATGTCCCGGATCTCGCGGTTGTCTCGGATCTCGCGGTTGTCTCGGGTCTCGCGGTTGTCTCAGGTCTCACCGCTCGGGCCGGGACGCCGGTCTCGTGGCGGCTGCGCAGGATCCAGTCGAGAACGATGTCGCGTACCCGGCCCGGCGCCTCCACCAGCACCGAGTGCTCGTGCCCCGGCAGCAGCACGGTCCGGCACCGCGGCAGCAGCGCCCTGAGACGTGGCGCCTGCTCCGCGAGGTCGGAGTCGCCGCCGTAGAGCGCCAGCACGGGACACCGCAGCGAGCGGATCGCGTCATCGGTCAGGACCTCGCAGGCCGGGATGTCACGGGCGATGGCGGTCTCCCGCACCAGCCGGCCCGCCGCCTTCGCCAGCCGCGCCGTGTGCCGGCCGCGGTGGGTGGCGACCCAGTCGAGGGCGTGTGTCTCGTTCGCCGTCATCTCGTGCCGGACGCGGTCCAGCAACCCGGCCAGCTTGTGCGCCCAGGCAGCGGTGGCCGGTTCGGACTCGATCACCGAGATGCTCGCCACCCGGCCGGGTCTGCGGACGGCGTACCCGAAGGCGACCGTCCCGCCGAAGGAGTTTCCGACCAGATGGACGGGCCCGGGGATCTCCAGCCGGTCGAGCAGCGCGTCGAGGTCGCCGACGAAGGCGTCGAGGGTGTAGCCGGAGGCCGGCCGTTCACTACGGCCGTGTCCCCGCTGGTCGTACATCACGACATCGAGCCCTGCCGCGGCGAACGCGGGCGCGATGGTGAAGTAGTAGCTGGCCAGACTGTCGGTCAGCAGCCCGTGCAGCAGGACGGCGGTGGCCGCCGCGGGCCGTCCGTCGCGTGGACCGAGCCGCTGGACGTGCAGCCGGATGCCGCCCGTGTCGACGATTGCCATGATTCAGGCCGGTCCCGCCGACGGGTGCCCGGCCGGCGGTTGCGGGCCGCTTCCCAGGCAGTCGGCCACATGCTCGACCAGTCGGCCGACCGTGAGTTCGATGATCTCCTCGAGCTCCATCGAGGCCACGAACTCGGCGAAGTTGACCGTCCGCCCGTACCGTTCCTCGAGTCGCCCGGCCAGGGTGACCAGATCGATGCTCTCGAACTCCAGGTCCCGGCTGAAGCTGGTCTCCATGCCGACCTTGGTGTCGTCGAGTCCGTAGTCCTCGAGCACCAGCTCGATCATGGCGGTGATATCGCCGAGTATCGCGTCCTGGTCCGCCCGTAACGGGCCCGCCGGCTGAGTGGTGGTCACTTTCCGTCCTCCTCGTCAGATTCGTCTCCCGGCCCCGCGGTCCAAGCCACGACGTACTCGCGCGTCGGCAGTCCGGGGGGATTGGCCACCCGCTCGCAGCGCACCCGGTGGATGCGGACCGGGGTCCCCGAGGCGGTACGCACCTCGACCGTCAGCAGGTCCTGTGCCGCTTCCACCACGGCGAAGTCCTTCGGACGGCCGGCGAATCCGGTGCCTTCGGCCTTGGCCGCGGCTTCCTTGGCCGCCCAGAAACGGGTGAACCACAGTGCCCCCGACTTGCCGGTGGCGCCGCGGCAGGACGCCAGCAGGCCGCGTTCGCCGGGGCCGAGGGCGCTCTCCACGGTGGCGACGGCCGGCTCCGAGATCTCCTCGATGTCGATTCCGGGGCCCGGTCGTCCGCTGCCGTCCGGGCCGGGCGGCCGGGGCCGTACGATCGCCACGGCCGCCTCGGCGCGGTGGGCCAGCGACACCGCGAGCGGCGGCAGGGTCCGGCCGTGCACTCCGGTGACGTACGGGCGGCCGTGTGCGTCGTTGTCCACCCTCAGCTCCGCCGGAAAGACCGGCCCCCCACCCCGTCGCCAGAGCCACTGGCGGACGACGTCCTTCGCCGCGATCCGGCCCAGCAGCCACTGCCGTCGGCCGCGTGGCGCGAGCCGTTCGTACGCGGCACGTTCGGCGCCGCCCAGCATGTTGCGCATGACGAGGTCGCGTGAGGCGAGGTCGGGCCAGCGCTCATGGACCAGCGACCAGCCGCCGGGCCGGGCGGAGGACAGGGCGTTGCGTTCGGGAAACCGCTCGACCGGCCGCGTCTGCGGATCGTTGTCGAAGCGGCGGTCCTGCCAGCCCGTCAGTTGAGCCCACACGCCGCCTCCGGACGTCAGCCAGGCGTCGGCTTCGAGCAGGGTGTCGCTGAGGGACGTGATACGGATCAGACACTCCAGCGGTGTGCCGGGCCGCGGCGGCGGACCGAAGAACCGCATGTGCCGCATCCGTACCGGGAACACCACCGTCCGCTCCGTGCACGTCGCCATGATCCAGTAGCCGAGGACCTGGCCGACGTTGTCCAGCAGTGCGCCCGGCGCGGGCGGTGTCGTGAGGACCGCGCGGACATGGGAGTCGCCGATGCCCGTCAGTGAGGTGACGCCCTGGTACGCCGGTCCGTGGAACATCCAGCGCTCGTCGTACAACTGGGCCGCCGTATGGCGGGGAATCCTCTCCGCCGGGAACGCCTCAGGGGCGGGGGCGCGTGGCGGCGCCGGGTACCGGTCGGCGAGTTCGACGACCGCGCGGGCTTCGGGGCCGAACGAGACGGCGACGCGACCGGGCCCGTCGGGGAGCGCGGTGACCGTGACCTCCACCGGCTCGGCGGCGGTCAGCCACCGGTCGAAGCGCGCGTCGTGCACCGCGACCGCCCGCATGCCGGGCGCGTACCGCTCGGCCTCCTCCATGAGGTGGTGGACGATCGTGGTGGCCGGGACGACGGGCCATCGGTCCGCGACATCGGGCCAGCCCGGCCGCTGCCGGAAGAAGCAGTGGTCCAGCAGGTACGGCATCGTGTCCAGGCCGATCCGGACCGTGGAGCGCCAGGGGGCGGCAGCGGGTCCGCGGGCCGGTGCGGGAGCCGTGTTCCGTGGCGGAGCGGACGGCCGGAGCGCCCTCGGCTGCCGGCGGCGGGGCAGGACCGGCCGGTCCGCCGCGGCGATCAGCTCCGCGGCGGTCGTGGCGGTGTCCCGCATCAGCGCGGTGAGCTCGGCCATGACCGGGAAACGGTCCGGCGGTGCGTCAGGACCCGTCCGGCCCCCGGCGGCGGGTCCGGGGACCGGAGCGGGAGCGGGAGCGGAAGCAGGTACGGGAGGAGTGAGGGAAGGGAGGGAACTGAGGGAAGTGCCGGGACGGAGCGTGGCCGCGGGACGCAACTCGGCGAGGACGCCCGGGTCGAGTGAGATCAGCGCACCGCTCAGATCGAGTCGTACGGGCGGCCGCGCAACGGTGTTCCCAGGGGACCGCGTTCCCATCGCCGTACTCGTACCCGTACCCGTACCCGCACCCGTCCCTGTACCCGCCGTCGGACGGTCGAGCCGGTCGGGAGCCACCGTCGCGCCCTCGGTCCACAACGCCACCGCCACTCTCCGCAGCTGCGCCAGGCCGGAGCGGTGCGGCGAGTTGGCTGCCACCACCAGATGGTCGCGGCCTGCGAGCGTGTCCCCGATCAACGAGCCGAGCTGACCGCTGCCCACCTGCACGAACGCGCGGAAACCGGCCTCGTACAGCGCCCGGGTCAACTGCCGGAAGCGCACCGGCTCCAGCAGGTGGCGGACGAACAGCGCCCGTACTGCGGCCTCCTCGGCGGGGAAGGGCGACGCCGTGGTCCCCGACCAGACCGGCACGGTGGGCGGATGCAACGAGAACCGTTCGGCCGCCGCCTTGAACGGCCCCAGGTGGGGCTCCAGCATCGGCGTGTGGAAGCCCGACCGGAACGGCAGCACCCGGCAGAGCACACCCTGGGCCCGGAAAGCACGCACGAACGCCTCGACCGCGTCCGGTGGCCCGCACACCATCGACTGGTTGGGCGCATTGTCGTGGGAGAGCGTCACCGACCGGTCGGCGGCGGTCTCCAGAGCGGCCAGGACCCGTTCCGCGGACGCCCCCACGGCCGCGAAGGACAGGTCCGGGACGCTCACCGCGTCCGGGTCGAGGGAGACCATGAACTCGTCGACGGCCCGCTCGGCGTACAGCCCGGCCGCCGCCATGGCCGTCCACTCGCCGACACTGTGTCCCGCCACCGCGTCCGGTACGACGCCCATCCGGCGCAGCGCGGTGTCGAGGAGCCTGCCCACGGCCACGACTCCGAGCCCGTGTCTGGCGATGTCACCGACCTCGGCCGGTCCGTCGGCACCGAAGGAGGCCGGCCCGGCCAGTCCGAAGTGCTCCGCGATGTCGTCGACCTGAGGCGCGAAGTCGCCTTCGAGACCGGGAAAGACGAAGGCGACGCGTCCCGGCCGCGCGCCCCCGAGCAGTGGGTCGGGGGAGAACCAGACGTCGTTGCGTCCGCGCCAGGCACCGCCCTTCGCGGTGACCCGGCGGGCGAGCGCGAGCCGCTTGGCGGTCGGGCCGACGAGCCCGAGGCGGCTGCGGCCCACGGGACGCGATTCCGCGCCCGGGCGGGCTGCGGCGCGTACGGCCGAGTCGTCGGCGTCCAGCAGGCCGGCCAGCCGCTCCGGGGTGTCGGCGGAGAGCAGCAGCACCCGTTCCGGCTCGGTCACCGAGGCGGCCGGGGCCGCGGGAGCCCGGGTCGTGCCCGTGGGCGTGGGCGTGGACGTGGGCGTGGACATGAGCGCGGGCGCGGGTGGGGGTGGGGCGTATGCGGTGGCACCCGGCGCCTGTTCGAGGACCACATGGGCATTGATCCCGCCGAAACCGAAGGCGTTCACCGCGGCCCGGCGTACGGGGCGGCCGGGACCGGTCTCCCAGGGCGCCGCCGTCGCGAGCGGGCGGAACCGGGTGCCCGCCAGAGCGGGATGCGGCTCCTCGCAGTGCAGCGTGGGCAACAGCGTCCCGTGGTGCACGGCGAGCGCGGCCTTGACCAGTCCCGCCACTCCGGCGGCGGGCATGGCATGGCCGATCATCGACTTCACCGAGCCGATCACCGGCCGGTCCCCGCCGCGCGGGAGGGTGCCCTCGCCGGGGCCGAACACGTCCCTCAGCGTGGCGAGTTCCGCGGCGTCCCCGGCCGGCGTGGCCGTGCCGTGCGCCTCCAGCAGACCGACCGACCCCCGCTCGGCGGGGTCCAGCCCGGCGGCCCGCCACGCCTGCCGCACGGCACGGATCTGGCCGCCCGGGTCGGGGCTGACCAATCCGGCCGCGCGTCCGTCGCTGCTCACCGCCGTGCCCCGGATCACGGCGTAGACCCGGTCGTCGTCCCGTTCGGCGTCGGCAAGCCGCTTCAGGACCACGACACCGGTGCCCTCGCCGATCAGGATGCCGTCGGCCCCCCGGTGGAACGGACGACTGCGCTGACTGGGGGAGAGGGCGCGGAGCTGGGAGAACACGCTCCACAGCGTGATGTCGTGGCAGTGGTGCACGCCCCCGGCCAGCATCAGGTCGCAGCGGCCGGACGCGAGTTCACCGACGGCCTGGTCCACGGCGACCAGCGAGGACGCGCACGCGGCGTCCACGGTGTACGCGGGCCCGCGCAGATCGAGCCGGTTGGCCACCCGGGAGGCGGCGAGATTGGGGACGAGACCGATCGCCGACTCCGGCAGATCGGGCCCGAGCCGCTCCGTGAACGCCTGGCGTACCCGGGCGAGTTGCGCCGGACCCAGCTCGGGCATCAGCTCCCCGAGCGTGTGCACCAGCTGGCTCGCCGTGCGTACCCGCTGGTCCAGCCGGACCAGCCCGGGAGTCAGATAGCCGCCCCGGCCCAGCACCACACCGATCCGCTCACGGTCGGGCAGCCGGTGCTCGCCGCCCGCGTCGGCGAGTGCGGACGCCGCCACATGCAGAGCGATCAACTGGTCCGGTTCGGTTCCCGGCACCGAGCTGGGCATGATGCCGAACCGCGTCACCTCCACGTCCGCCAGCGCGTCCACGAAGCCGCCGCGGCGGCAGTAGACGCGGTCAGGCGCGGGCGGCCCGGTCACCGGTCCGGGGTCGTAGTACGCGGAGTCCCAGCGCGTCTCGGGTACGTCGCTGATCGCGTCGACACCGTCCACGAGGTTGCGCCAGTACGCGGCCAGGTCCGGTGCGCCGGGCAGCAGCACGGCCATGCCGACGATGGCGACCGGTGCGGACCGCTGCTCCCGGCCGCTGTCGGCGGCCGTACTCCCGCGCGTCATCTCACCACCCCGACGCGGTGTGGACGACGGCACCGGCCGAAGCGTCTCCCCAGGCCAGCTCCCGGAGCAGGGCGAGCGGGCCCTCCTCCGGGTCGATCAGCGTGATCCCGCGGCGCGCGTACTCGCGGGCGAGCTCGGGACCGATCATTCCGGAGTGGACGCCGGCAGGCGCCCAGGGGCCCCAGTGGACGGTGAGCGTCCGGCGTCCGGTGCGCAGCCCCCAGCGTTCGCCGAGGGTTTCCAGGGCGTCGTTGGCGGCGGCGTAGTCGGCCTGTCCACGGTTGCCGAGCACGGCCGAGACGCTGCCGAACAGCACCACGAACGAGGGGCCGTCGGGCAGTTCCTCCAGCGCGGCCAGCACGGATTCGGCACCGGAGACCTTGGTGCCGTACACGCGCCGGAAGGACTCCGCGGACTTCTCCTCGATCAGCCGGTCCTCGATGACACCAGCCGCGTGGACCACACCGTCCAGCCGGCCGTGCTCGGCGTGGATCTCCTTGACCGCCTGAAGCACCGCGGCGGGCTCGCGGCAGTCGGCACTGCGGTAGCACACGCGGCTGCCGGCGGCTTCGAGCGCGGCCATGGTGGCGGCGATCTCGCGCTGGGAGAGGATCAGTTCGGCGGCCCGGTCGATCTCGGCGGGGGAGCCGTACGGTCCGCGGGACGCGAGCAGCGTACGCAGGGCCGCCTTGTCCCCGGCCGCCGCGGTTGCCGGGTCCTCGGGCCCGCTGGGGGCGGGAGTTCTGCCCAGCAGTTCGATGCGGCAGCGGGAAGCCGTGGCGAGGGCGACGGCGAACGTCGCTGTGATGCCACGGGCGCCGCCGACCAGCAGCACGACCGAGTCCCGGTCGAGGCCGACGGCTGCTGCCTCCGCGGCTCCGTCACCGGCGGGGCCGGCCCCGGTGGTGCCCAGCGGGCCGAGCGGTACCTCGGTCAGTTCCTGACCGGACCGCCCGCCTGCGCTGCGCAGGACGACCGGCACGTCGCCGGGCGTGATCAGTTCCGCGAGCAGCGCGTCGGCGACCAGGGCCGGGGTGCGGAGCCCTGCGGCCCCGTCCGTGTCCAGGTCGACCACAGCGGCCGCGATCTCCGGGTGCTCGCGGGCGATCGTGCGGAAGAGCCCGGGCAGCCCGGCCGTCCGCACGTCCGCCCGGCCGCCCTCGGCGTACCGGACGGCCAGCAGCCGCCCGGGGCGGGACCGCAGCGCGGCCTGGACGACCGGGAAGGCGGCGGGCAGCACCGGCGGTCCGGCCGTCGCCAGGGGGCCGAGGAGCAGTACGCCGTCCAGCGGTCCGTCCTCCGCCGTGAGCAGGTGCTCCGGGCCGAAGAAGACGGCGGTGGCGCCGTGCGTGCCGAGCCTTGCCGCGAGCGCCTCGGCCGTACCGGCCAGTTCGCCGTCGCCGTCGCCGAGCAGCGCGAATCGTCGCCCGGCGAGGGCTTCGGCAAGGG
>NZ_JBSGZO010000226.1:0-13751 GCF_053611045.1 Streptomyces sp. NPDC054841
GTACCGGGGCCGGGGGCACCGGGGCCTCGACCGGCGCGGTGGCCACGGTCGCCGGGGCCTGGGCCGCCGCGGTCGTACGGGCCGACGGTTCGAGGTGGCCGGCCAGGGCGCCGACCGTGCTGTGCTCGAAGAAGACCATCGGGTCGACCTCGAAGCCGTCGGCGGACAGGGACGCGGACAGCTCGACCGCCATCATCGAGTCGAGGCCCAGTTCCAGCAGATCGTCCTCGGGCGCCACGTCGTCGACGTGCAGGACCTTCTTCAGAGCCGTGGTCAGCGACGGCCACAGCCCGCGTTCCGGTGTCACAGCGGTCATCGGTTCTTCCTTCGCGTTGGCGGCGGCGGACAGGACGTAGTGCGCGGGAGGGCGGCCGAGGACGGTGCGCAGCAGGGCGACACCGCTGTCCGCCGTGAGGACCGGGACGCCGTGCGCGGCGGCCTTCGGGGCGATGTCCTTGCCCATGCCGACGCTCCACAGCCCCCAGCCGAGGCTGAACCAGGGCTCTTTGTCGGCGCGCCTGCGGGCGGCGTAGCCGTCCAGGTAGGCGTTCGCCGTGGCGTAGGCGCTCTGCCCGAGATTGGCGTGCACGGAGGCCACGGACGAGAAGAGGGCGACGAAGTCCGGTGGGCCGCTCCCGGCGATCAGGTCGGCGATCGCGTGCACCCCGCCGATCTTGGGGCCGAGGACGTCCTCGACCTGGTCCGGCGTCAGGTTGCGGGCCAGGCCGTCCCGCAGCACGCCGGCGGCGTGGAACACGCCGTCGTAGCGTTCGGCACCGTCGAGCACCTTCGGCAGGGAACGGACGTCCGCGGCCACGGTGTCCAGGTCGCAGCGGGCACCGAGCCGGTCGAGCCGCGCCCGCGCCTCCCCAGCGTCCGGGACGGTCCGGCCCACGAGCGTCAGATGGGCACAGCCTTCGGCCGCCAGGAACTCCGCGACCCGCAGACCGATGCCGCCCATGCCTCCGGTGATGAGGAAGCGTCCGTCACGGAAGCGGGGAGCCTGCGCGCCGCTGCCGGACGGCGGCTGCGGTGCGCGCTCGCTCGGTTCCAGTGCCGGCCGGTACCAGCTGCCCGCGCGGCGGGCGAGTTGCGGCTCGGCGTGTCCGAGCACGTCCTCCAGTGCGCTCGCCGTGAGGTCGGCGCCGGCTTCCAGGTCCACCAGGCGCACGGTGGTGCGGGGGTGTTCCAGGCGCACGGTGCGGCCGAGCCCCCACAAGGAGGTCATGAAGGGGGCGACGGTCTCCTCCCCCGCCACCTGGTGGGCCCCGCTGGTGACGATCAGCAGATCCGGCATCGGCGGACGTGCCGCGAGCCGCCGTACCAGGGTGAAGACACCCTGCAGGGCCTCCCTCACCCGGTCCTCGCTCACCGGGCCGCGCGGCGCGGCGTACACCACCGCGCCCACGGGGGTCCCGTCGAGAAGGTCGTCAAGGCGCTCCCGGGTCAGCTCCGCCGGCGTCAGGTGGACGACGGACCGGCCTTCCGGCGCCGGTATCCGCTGCGGTGAGACCAGCAGCAGGGCGCCTTCGGACGCCCGTGGGGCGACGGCCGGCTCGGTCTCCCGCCAGACGACGGTCTCGATCGAACCCGCCGCGGATCGGCCCTGCTCCCCCGCCGCCCTGGCCGGCGCTTGTGCCGCAGGTGACTTGAGCACGATGCGGTCCAGTTCGAGCAGTACCTCGCCCTGCTGGTTGCAGACGGTGGCCCTCCCTCGTACGGCACCACCCCGGGACCCGGCCGTCGCCTCCCGCTCGACGAGGGCGAGGACCGTGCCGGAGATCCGCCGGCGGGCCACGAGCCGGCCCACGTACCAGGGCAGGCAGGCCCCGGCCGCCCCGCCGTCGAGCATGCCCAGTGCCTGGAAGACGCTGTCGAGCAGGGGCGGCGGCACGAACCGGGTCCCGTGCAGGTCGTCGTCCGCACGCAGGACCACCAGCATGCGGTCCGGTCCCAGGTGCGCGGAACGGATCGCCCGGTAGGCGGGCCCGTACGTGATGCCGCTGGCCTGCCGCCACGCCGCCACGTCCGTCAGCGGGACGGACTGCGTGCAGCCGGTCCGCAGTCCGGCCAGGTCGACGTAGCGGGGCGGCGGCAGGGGCGCCCCGCGAGCGCGCGCCGTGCTGTGCTCGACCGGCGCGCCGCCCGCGTCGGCGTCGAGCGAACGGAGCGAGCACTGCCCGTCGTCGGCCATCACCACCCTCAGGTCGACGCCGGGGCCCGTCACCCGCAGCGGTGCGCGGAAGGTGACGTTCTCCAGCGTCCACACGCGGTCGGGCCGTCGGGCGTCGCAGGCGCTCAGCACGGCGTCGATCTGGGCGGCGGCCGGGACGACGGGCGTGTCACCGATCCGGTGGTCGTGGACCATCGGATCGTCGGCGGCGAGGTGGATCCGGACGCCGCTCATGTGCGGAGGTCGAACCGCTCGGTGGCCTTGACCAGGCCGTTCACCTGAATGTCGACGGCATGCTCGCCCGCGTAGTACCGGCGGGTCTGTACCTCCTTGAGGGGGTGGATCTTCTGGACGACCCGCCGTTCGCCGGCGGCGAGTTCGAGGATCGTCAGCTTGAAGACCTTGGGGATGCTGCGGCCGTTCTTGCGCACGTGGTGGACCACGTAGTCGACGGTGACGCTGTGGGCCCGGTCGTCGGCGTTCTCCACGGTGAACTCGATGACGAGGGTGTCCCCGACGGCCACCGCCCCGGGGGTGACGCGCAGGCCGGACACGTGGACGAGCTCGCCGCCCGTCGCCCCGAGGATGGCCAGGGCCTGCTGGTCGCCCTTCTTCACCAGGGTGCGCAGGGCGTGCTTCACGATCCAGTTCGTCTCGGGGGTGGGGCTCTCCTCCAGCCAGCGCAGGGCGGTGGCGAGCGCGACGTCGGGGGTGTCCTTGGAGATGTCGTTGAGGTTGTTGGCGACGGACTTGCGCACGTACTCCGAGGGGTCGCTGCGCAGGGGTTCGAGGATCTCCAGGACGGGCTGCGGGTCCTTCACGAAGACGTCGAGGGTGCGGGCCCAGGGCAGGCGCGGGCGGATGCCCTCGCTGGCAAGGCGCCGTACGTTGTGGCTCGGGCTGTGGGCCCACTCCGCGACGCGCTTCATCGTCATCGCGTAGTGGTCGTCGACGAAGGGCCTGATGGCGTACTC
Source organism: Streptomyces sp. NPDC054841 (assembly GCF_053611045.1). Taxonomy (NCBI): domain Bacteria; kingdom Bacillati; phylum Actinomycetota; class Actinomycetes; order Kitasatosporales; family Streptomycetaceae; genus Streptomyces; species Streptomyces sp. NPDC054841. The sequence goes on from NZ_JBSGZO010000226.1 coordinate 3,148, forward strand.
GCCGGTGTGGCGCCGGGTGATCTCCTCGATGGCGTCCAGGGACACCTCGGGGTGGTCGCGGCCGTACTCCTCCACGAACCTGGCCACCGGCATGAGGAACCAGCTGGTGTTGAACATGCCCTCGCCCTCGGCGAGTTCGTCCCCGAGGATCGACACGAGCACGGCCACGGCGGTGGGGTAGTCCTCGGGGAGCCGGGTGCGCAGTCCCTCGGTCAGGACGAGGACGCGGTCCTTCAGTTCCTTGCCGGGGATGCGCTGTTCGACTTCCGCGGCGTAACCCTCGATGTCGAACTCGGGGTGGGCGGCGCGGACCTTGCCGCCGATGAGGCGCGCGGCCTCGCCGTTGAAGTGTCGCTTCAGTCCGTATTCGCTAGCCATGGTGCTCGGGCCTTTTCGTCTCGTGCGGGTGGGTGCTGTCGATGGTCGTGGTGTCGGGGCCCGGGGCATCGGGCGCGCCGGGTGTGATCCAGAACCGGCGGCGCCTGAAGGGGTAGCCGGGGACGGTGGTGACGCTCTGGCGTTTGCCGTGGTGGAGACCGGTCCAGTTCAGGTCCGTGCCGGTGTGGTTGTGGTGGGCCGTCAGCGCGGCGTGGAACTGCGGCTGGTCCTCGCGGCCCCGCTGGAGCGTGGTGATCCACGCGGGGTCGAGATCGGAGCGCGCCTCGGCGAGCGTGGCGCGGGCGAGCGGGATCAGCTGCGGATGCGGACCGATCTCCCACACGGCGTGGGGGCCCGTCTCGGCCAGCGTGGTGACGGCCTGGCCGAAGCGGACGGCGCGGCGGATCGCCTGGGCCCAGTGCCCGGGATCGGTGACGGTGACGTCGCTGTGCCAGTCGCCGGTGAGGGTGCTGACGAAGGGGATCGCGGGCGGCGCGAGCGGGGTGGCGGCCACGGCGTCCGCGAAGGGGGCGAGGGCCGGTTCCATCACCGCGGAGTGGAAGGCATGGCTGACCGTCAGGGGCTGCACGCGGGAGGGGCTCTGCTCGCGGAACCGGGCCATCACCCCTTCCGGGCCGCTGATGGTGTGGACGCGCGGCGCGTTGTGGGCGGCGATCTCGATGCCGGGGTACGCCTCCAGCTCGGCCGTGAGCGAGTGGACGTCGGTGTGGACGACGGCCATCGTGCCGGTGGCGGGCTGGGCCTGCATCAGCTCGCCGCGGAGCGCGGTCAGCCGCAGCAGGTCGGGCAGGGTGAGCACGCCGGCCGCCCAGGCCGCGGTCAGTTCGCCCAGGCTGTGCCCGGCGACCACGTCGGGCCGGACCCCGGCCGCCCGCAGGGACGCGACCAGGGCGACCTGGACGCTGACGATGCCGATCTGCGCGTACCGGGTCTGGTCCAGCACATGCCGGGCGTCGCCGTACAGCAGGTCCAGCAGGGGCACGTCGGTCCAGGGGGTGAGCAGGTCGGCGCATTCGTGCAGCGCGTCGCGGAAGTGCGGCTCGGTCGCCTTCAGGCCCTGGCCCATACCCGCGTACTGCGAGCCCTGCCCGGTGAAGAGGAAGGCGGTGGTTGTCGCCGTTCGGATGTGCCGCGTCGGCGGGGTGGTCCCTGAGGCGACCTCGGCCAGCCGGGCGGCCAGTTCGCCGGCGGTGGCGCCGTGCACGGCGGTGCGGTACCGGTGGGCGGTCCGTGCGGTGTTGGCGGTACGGGCGAAGTCGCCGAGCCGGTCCTCGGCGGCGCCGGCCAGGTGGTCGGCGTAGGCACCGGCCAGGTGGTCGGCGTAGGCACCGGCCAGGTCGCGCAGGGTGGCCTCGTCCGCCGCGCTGACCCGCACGATGTGGCTGTCCTGCGGGTCCGGGGTGTCCTGGGGCACCGCCGGTGGCTCCTCGACGATGACGTGGGCGTTGACACCGCCCATGCCGAACGCGCTGATCGCGGCCCGCCGCGGGTGTCCGCCCCTCGGCCAGGGCCGCAGGCGGTCGGCAAGGTAGAAAGGAGTGTCCTCGAAACGAATGTGGTCATTGGGACGGGTGACGTGCAGCGTCGGCGGAATCACCCCGTGCTCCATCGCCAGCAGAGCCTTCACCAGACCCGCCAGACCCGCGGCCGGCTCCAGATGACCGATGTTCGACTTCAAAGACCCGATCGCACAGAACTGCGCACGATCGGTATGCCCACGCCAGGCCCGGGTCAGCCCGTCCACCTCGATCGGGTCACCCAGACTCGTCCCCGTACCATGCGCCTCCAGCAGCCCGATCGTCTCCGGCGAGACATCCGCATCCCGCAGGGCGGCAGCGACGACGTCCCGTTGTGCGCGGGGGCTCGGGGCGGAGTAACGGGTCGTACGGCCGCCGTGGTTCACGGCCGCGCCCTTGATGAGGCCCCGGATCGGGTCGCCGTCCCGCCGGGCGTCGTCGTGGCGTCGCAGGACGACGGCGACCGCGCCCTCTCCGGGGACGAAGCCGTCGGCGGTGCTGTCGAAGGCACGGCAGCGGTGCCGCGGTGACAGGGCCATCAGATCGCCCATCGAGCGGAAGTACTCGGGGCTGATGGCGGCGTGCACCGCGCCGATCACCGCCGTGTCGATGTCGCCGGCGCGCAGGTGCTGCAGGGCCGTGTGCACGGCCACCAGCGAGGAGGAGCAGAGGGTGTTGACGAGTCCGCTCGGGCCGTGCCAGTCCATCAGGTAGGACAGCCGGTTCGCGATCATCGCCTCCAGGCCCAGGCCCCGGCCGTCGGGGACGCCGTGGCGCGCCCGCTCCTCGTGGTAGTGGTCGTGGCTGTACGCGATCCACAGACCGGTCCGGCTTCCCTCGGCCCGCTCGCCGGCCCGTCCCCCGTCCTCCAGGGCCTCCCAGATCGTCTCGTACACGATCCTCGCCTGGGGGTCGATCAGGGGCGCTTCCCGGGGTGAGATCCGGAACGGGCCCGGGTCGAACTCGTCCACGGCCTCCAGGAACGAGGCGTACGGAGCGGGTCCGTGCGGCGCCCGGCTCCAGCGGCCGTCGGGCAACGGGCGTACGGTGTCCCGCCCTTCGCGGAGGAGGCCCGCGAAGTCGGTCAGGGTGCGTGCGGTGGGAAGGCGGACCGCCGCGCCGACGACGGCGATGTCGCGGGAGCGGGGGGTGCCGGGCGTGGGCGTGGATGCGGGTACAGGGCCGGGTGAGGGTACGGGGCGGGCTGCGGACGTCGCGGTGGGTGGGCGGGGGGTCGGGGTCGGGTCCGCGGGCGTTCCGGGTGCGACGGACACCTCGTCAACCGCAGGCGGTTCACCGGGCGTTGACGCCTTGTCGGCCGGGCGGGGCGACGGGACCAGCGTGGCGGCCAGGTCCGGGGCCTCGGTCAGGACGAAGTCGGCGAACTGGCGGGGCGTCGGGTACTCGAAGAAGACCGTCGGGTAGAGGGACAGCCCGAACTCCTGTGAGATCCGCTCGCTCAGTGACACGAGGCCGACCGAGTCGAACCCCGCGGACAGGAACTCCGTGTCGGCGTCCTCCGCGGAGGTGCCCGTCAGCTCCAGGAACCAGGCGAGCACCCGCCCGGGTGCCGGCAGCCGGTCGGCTCGCGCCGCGGGGGTGGGGCGGGTGAGCGGTGCCGCAGCCGGGTTTCCGGGTGCCGTCGCGGCGGCACCGACACTCGCGGCCGTACTGCCGGGCGCCGTCACGGCCGTCTCACCGGGGGCCGCCTCAGCCGTACCGCCGGACGTCGCCACAGGCGTACCGGAAGGGGCTGCTGCCGTAACGGCGGCCGCTGTTGTCGCCCTGTCACCGGGAGCGTCCTCAGCCGTCCCGCCATGCGCCGCAGCCCTGTCGAGCGGCAGTGCCGTGGCGGCTCGCTCGGCCGGCGCCCCCTGCCCGCCGAACGCCTCCAGCGGCACCCGCTTGGACGACATGTCGCCGAAGACCAGCAGCGGCCGGCCCTGCGCGTCGGTCACCGTCTGCGTGACGCGGCAGGCCTCCTCGTTCCAGAAGGCGATCTCCGTGCGGACGTAGGCCGCGTCGTCCAGCGGGCCGTGGACGTCCACCCTGCCGGCCGAGAGCGGAATGAACGCGGACGCGTCGGCGGCGCCGAACACCGGGTTGTCCGGGGCGATCGCGGCGATGGTGACGCTGTCGAGCAGACCCGGGAACAGCTGGACGCCGGGCGCGTGCATCTCCCGCTGGCGCCGCCCTTCGATGCGGGCGAGCGTGCCGCCGTCCGGGAGGCCCGCCACCCAGGAGATGTTCCGGTAGTAGCGGCCGTGGTGGTAGCCGATCCGCCGCAGCCACCGGTAGAGACCCGAGCCGGCGTGCACCTGGGCGCAGGAGCCGAGCAGCGAGGCGACCGGTACGGGGGCCGGCTCGGCGGTGGGCTCGCGCAGCAGCCGGCCGGTGACGAAGGGGCCCCCGTTCCGGTCGTCCTCCACCGTGAACTGCCCCTGCGCACCGACGCGGCACATCACGCGGCACGCGCCGGAGGGGATCAGCGGGCGGTGGAACAGCAGGTCCCGTACTCCGTGGAAGGGTTCGCCGCGCAACGCGGCACCCTCGCGAAGGAACTCGAACCACGCCACACCCGGCAGCATGATCCTGCGGTACACGGCGTGCTGCGCGACGGGCGCCTCGCCCGGCCCGAAGACCCGCGCGAAGACGTATCCGGCGGCTCCCTCGTCCCGCACGAGCTCCGCGGGCGCGCCGGGTTCGGGCGAGCGCAGGGGCTCGCGCAGGTCCAGGGCCCGTCCGCGCGGCTGGGCCGACGGCAGCAGGCGCTTGTGCCACGCCGTGTCCCGTTGGTGTGCGGCCCAGTCGATGTCCTGGCCCGCCCGGAAGAGGTCGGCGGTGATCGCGGCGAGCACCGCGGCCACCTCCCGGTCGTCGTGGGCCCGGGCCAGGCGGGCGCACAGCTCGCCGTCGGCAGTGGGCTCGTGCGCGGGCTCGGGGGCCGGGTCGCCGTCGTGGCGGAGGACGTCGGCCAGCGCCTCTTCGAGCGGTACGCGGCCCCAGGCGAAGTCCCGCACCGCCTCCCACCCCGGGGGCAGGTCCACCGCACTTTCCGGCAGCCCCACGTCACGCAGCGCCACCGTGAGGGCGACTCCCCCGCTGATGCGCAGCAGTTCGCCGGAGAAGTCGGCCAGGCGCACGCCGGTCGCCGTCTCGAGGAGGCCGGTGATCTCGTGCACGGGAGGCACCGAGCGGTCGAGGGCGACGAGCCAGGCGGGGGGTGCCTCGTCCGCCTCGGGACGGACCCGTACGGCGAGCCCCCCTGGCGCGGCGGAGTCGGGAGCGTCGTTCCGCAGGAGCCAAGCGCGCAGGGCGGACGTCAGCTCCGTGGCGTCGGCTCCGGAGACGGCCACCCGCTCGGAGCGGTGCGGACGCGCCAGGCGCGCGGTGGCGCACACGTCGTCGAGGTCGCCGGCCACGGTGGGCAGGAACTCGATCCACTGCGCGGCCAGTTCCCGCAGCGCGTACGGGGTGTCGGCCGACAGGGGCAGGAGGTGGACCGCGCGGGACGGCCCGTCGGTGCGGCCCCGCTCGCGCGGCGCCGGGGGTACGGCTTCGGCGACGACGTGCGCGTTCGTCCCGCCGAAGCCGAATCCGCTCACCGCGGCCCGCCGCACGGGCGCCTCGGGCCAGTGGCTGTGCGTGGCGGGGAGGTGGAAGGGGCTGTCGGCCAGGTTGAGGCGGGGGTTGGGGTCTTCGACGGTGAGCGCCGGGACGATGCCGTCGCGCAGCATGACGATCACCTTGGCCAGTCCCGTCAGGCCCGACGCCGAGTGCAGATGGCCGATGCGGCGCTTGAGGGAGCCGAGCGCCACGGAGTTGCGGGGCACGCCGAGCCGGCCGAACACCTCGGTGAGTGCCCGCGCTTCGATCGGGTCGCCGATGGCTGTGCCGGTGCCGTGGGCCTCGACGTACTGGACGGTCGCCGGGTCGATCCGCTCGTACACCTTGCCCAGCAGTTCGACCTGGGCTTCCAGGTTCGGCGAGGTGACGCCCATGGTGCGGCCGTCGTTGTTGACCGCGGTCGCGGCGATGGCGCCGAGGACCAGGTCGCCGTCGGCCAGTGCCGCCCTCATCGGCTTCAGGACGAGGGCGACTGCTCCCTCGCCGGGCACGTAGCCGTTGGCCCTGCGGTCGAAGGTCCGGCACAGGCCGTCCGGGGACAGGGCTCCGGTGCGGGAGAGCAGGACGAACGTGAGCGGGTCGATCAGCAGGTCGACCGCGCCGACGACAGCCAGCTCGCAGGCCCCCGCCGTCAGACTCTGGCAGGCCAGCCAGACGGCCGAAAGGGAGGACGAGCACGCGCTGTCGACGACGAGACTCGGGCCCGCCAGGTCGAACCGGTCGGACAGCCAGGCCGCCATGAAGTTCTGCGACCGTCCCCACAGGGAGGCGGCCCGCGGCCCGTCGGTGGGGCCGGGTGCCGGGGTGCCGGCCGGGCCCCGCGTGCCGTCGGCGCCCAGGCCCCGCCCGTGGTCGAACCCGTACGCGTTCATACGGGCGCCGATGAACACGCCCGCGTCGAGCCGCCGACGGGCCCTCAGGTAACCGGAGTCCTCCAGGGCCCGGGCACCGACCTCGAGCATCACGCGCTGCTGCGGGTCGAGGAGGACGGCGTCCTCGGCGGTCATGCCGAACGCCTCGTGGTCGAAGGAGAACGGATCCAGCAGGAAGGCACCACGGTGATGCGTGCCCTGGTGGGCGCTGTCCCCGAGGTACAGCTTGCGGTCCCAGCGGCTCGGAGGGACCTCGTCGACCTCGACCCCGTCGTGCCTCAGCAGCGCCCCGAAGTCCACGACGTCCTCGGCCCCCGGGAGCCGCAGCGCCATGCCGATCACGGCGATGCGGCTGTCGAGCTCGCTCACAGCGGTCCTTTCGTTCGGCTCCGTCGTCATGGCGTCACCGGTCCCGGTCACGGGTGAGCAGCGGATTCAGCAGGGCGCTCAGGGCCGAGACGCGCTGGTCGTCAAAGGCCACGGAGCGAACCGGGGACGCCTCCCCCGCGAGGGCCGTGGACCGGCCCGAAGCGGCCGCGGCGAGACCGGCCGCGATGTCGTCGGCCGTACGGGCCCGCATCAGCAGGGACGGATCGACGGTGAGGCCGCCGCGCTGCTCCAGGGCCGTGGTCAGCTCGGCGATGACCAGGGAGTCCAGGCCCAGCGCCTGGATCGGGCGGTCGCCCGGGTCCTCGCCCAGAACGTGCACGAAGGCGTCGCGCACATGACCGCGCATCACCTCGTGGTCCCGTCCGCCGGTCGTCGGCGGGGAGATCACGGTACGGATCTCCGTGGCCGCGCCGCACGTCCCGGACTGCGCCGCGACCCGCGCCGGCACGGCGGGAGCGCCGGGCTCTTCGGGCGTGGGAGCGGTGCCGGGGAAGACGACCGCGCCGCCCGACCGTACGTGGTCGAGGAACGCGTCCGCCGCCTCGTCGGTGCCGATGGAGTGCGCGGCGGAGTAGGACGCGTCCGCCTCCATGCCGGTGCCCGTCCAGTTGGGCCACGCGTGCGCGGTGACCGTGGTGGCGGTGCCGTTCTCGCTTTCGGCCAACGCCAGTTGGTAGGCGTTGGCCAGGCTGTAGTCGACCAGGCCCCGGCCGGCCCGGGCCTGCGTGCCCGCGATCGAGGACACCAGGACCGCGAAGTCGGCGCCCTGCTCCTGAGCCAGGCGTACGGCGTTCAGCGAGCCGGGGATCTTCGGGGCGATGACCTTCGCGGCGTCGCTCCAGGGCCGGCGGTGCATCGCGCCGAAGGGGTTGACTCCGCCGGAGCAGTGCACGACACCGAGCAGGCGGCCCCAGCGCGCCCCGAACTTGCGCGTCACGGCGGCCAGAGCCGACGCGTCGGAGACGTCACAGGGCAGGTACTTCACCTCTGCCTGCCTCGACTGCTCCCGCAGCGGTACGCAGTGGGCATCGTCGATCACGGACCGCCCGACCACGCCGATGCGACGCGCTCCCCGGTCGACGAGCCGACGGATCAGCTGCTGTCCGACCGCGCCGAGTCCGCCGGTCACCAGGTAGTAGCCGTCACCGGACGGCTCGTAGGACGGACCGGGCGGGGCGGTGACCGTCTTCGGCACGTACCTGATGCCGTGGCGGTAGGCCGCGACGGTGCCGGAGAGCGGGTCCGTGCCCGGATCGGCGTCGGGGCCGTGGAGCAGGGCCGCGTACTCGGCGGCGACGTGCCGGGCCCGGACGTCGGCCGGGTCTGCCGGGTCCAGGTCGACGACGGCGGAGTGCTTCCGGCTCTCCGCGCAGGCCGCCCGTACGGCCATGGCCATGGCGGCGGCCTCCGGACGAAGCCGTCCGCGTTCCGCCTCGTGCACGGCCGCGCCATGGTGTCCCGCCCAGAGCAGCTTCCCCTGTGCGGGCAACGCCTCGACGAGGGCGCCGAGTTCGGACCAGAACGCGCTCAGGTCGTACGGCTCGGCGGCCTGTCGTCTGGGGGTGTCCACCACGACGACCGTGTCCGCGCTCAGGCCGGTCTCCTCGACGACCGTGCCCCGGTCGCGCAGAGCGGCCGTGAGCGCGTCCCGCAGTGCGGGGTCCGTGGTGACGAGGCGCACCGAGGAATGCCGCAACGGGGGTGCAGGAGGTGGCAGTTCGCCGGAGCGCCACTCGACCCGGAGGGCTTCGGGGCGGTGCCCGGCTTCTGCTTCTGCCGTCGCGCCGCCGGCCGTGGCGGCGGTTCCGGCTGCGGCTGCCTCGGGGACGGTCGATGCCACGGCCTCGTGCATGTGCCAGTGCTTCTGCGCAACGAACGGATACGTGGGCAGGTCCGCGACCCGTGCTCCGGGCGCGGACAGCGCCGCCCATTCGACGTGCGCGTATCCGGCTCTCACCATGGCGACGACGGCGGTGTGGCGGTCCGGTTCCCCGGCCGCAGCCGTGTCCCCCAGGGCCTGTTCGGCGGTCAGGCCGCTGTCGACGCGGGCGATCGGCACTCTGCCGGCGGCGACGGCACGCAGCGCCGTCGCGAGCTCGGCGGCGTCGCAACCGCTCACGGCCGTCTGGAACTCCAGGGGCGAGCGGCCGACGTTGGCCGTGTGGCAGAGATCGGCGGTCTCCCAGTCGTCGCGTGCCGTGTCGAAGCGGTCGGCGTAGGCGGTGGCGAGGGCGCGTACGGCGACGTCGTCGACGCCGGTCACCCGCACCAGATGACTGTCCTGGACCGCCCCCTCGCGGACCGGCACCGCCGGTGGCTCCTCGACGATGACGTGGGCGTTGACGCCGCCCATGCCGAACGCGCTGATCGCGGCCCGCCGCGGGTGTCCGCCCCTCGGCCAGGGCCGCAGGCGGTCGGCAAGGTAGAACGGAGTGTCCTCGAAACGAATGTGGTCATTGGGACGGGTGACGTGCAGCGTCGGCGGAATCACCCCGTGCTCCATCGCCAGCAGAGCCTTCACCAGACCCGCCAGACCCGCGGCCGGCTCCAGATGACCGATGTTCGACTTCAAGGACCCGATCGCACAGAACTGCGCACGATCGGTATGCCCACGCCAGGCCCGGGTCAGCCCGTCCACCTCGATCGGGTCACCCAGACTCGTCCCCGTACCATGCGCCTCCAGCAGCCCGATCGTCTCCGGCGAGACATCCGCATCCCGCAGAGCCCCGGTCACGACGTCCCCTTGCGCGCGAGCGCTCGGCACCGTCAGCCCGCTCGTGCGGCCCCCGTGGTTGACCGCGCTCCCCCGGATCACACCGCGCACCCGGTCGCCGTCACGCAGGGCCGCCGCCAACGGCTTCACCACCAGCGACACCACACCCTCACCCGGCACGAACCCGTCCGCCGCCGCGTCGAAAGCACGGGACGCACCCGAAGGTGACAGAGCCCGCAGATTCGCCATGGCCACGTAGTGCAACGGCGACACGGCGACCCGGACACCTGCGACGACGGCCTGCTCGCACTCGCCGTTCCTGATGCTGCGCAGCGCCGTGTGCAGGGCCACCAGCGACGACGAGCAGAGCGTGTCCACCGTCATGCTCGGACCGTGCAGGTCCAGGAAGTGGCTGAGCCGGTTCGCGAGGAAGGCGTTGTGGTTGCCGAGGCCGCTGTGGGCGTCCAGTTCCGGCGCGATGTTGTAGTCCCGGTAGTGCTGGTAGCTGGCGCCCACGAACACGCCCGTGGACGACGGCGGTTGACGCGGCGGGAGGCCGGCCGACTCCAGTGCCTCCCAGGTCGTCCGCAGCAGCCAGCGGGCCTGGGGGTCGAGCACGTCGGCCTGCTTGGGGAAGAAGTCGAAGAAGCGGGCGTCGAACTCCTCGACGTTGCCGAGGAAGCCGCCTACGTCGGACTTCGAGCCCTCCGCGTACGTCCCCCAGCGGTGAGCGGGTGCGGGGCTGATCTCCGTGCCTCCCCGGGTGAGCAGCGACCACAACTCTGCCGGGTTCCGGGCGCCGGGCAGGGCGAGGGCGAGGCCGATGACGGCCATGTCCTTCGGGTCGGGCGTGGGATCGGCGGTGACCGTGGGCGTGGCGAGTGCGGCGGTCCTCCCGGGCGGGTCGGTCTGCTCGGCGACACGTGCGGCCAGGGCGCGGCAGTCCGCCACGTCCAGGACGTCCGTGGGGCTCAGCCGTACGCCGTGGGTCTCCTCGATGCCGGCCGCGATGGCCGTCGCGAGCATCGAGTCGAGCCCGGCGGAGGACAGCGAGGTGGTGGGCGTGACGCCCGGATCATGCAGGGC